>JAPLFM010000278.1 GCA_026390675.1 Candidatus Kapaibacterium sp.
TTATGATAATTAATTGTTACAAAGAAGTATTCGAAAAATAATCATTTTTTATATTACTTAATCAATATATTTCATATAGTTAACAACATAATTTCCTAATGCAATGCATTAGAAAATTATGCTAATGAATTATTTGGGTTGAAAGTTGATTTTTCTGATTCTGTAAATTCATTTTCTATATTTTCATATTTCTCACCAAAATTTATCGAATCTATTATCGGGACTAAATCATTTAAGTTTACTCCATAACTTTCAATTACTGAATTTAATGTTTTTTTGATGGAGTTATAAGATCTTATGAATTGATTTACTCTATTTACATATCTTAATATTTTCATTGGTTCTTTAGAAACTGTTTGCGAAATTCCAGCCATATTTGAAGGAAGATGCTCAATTACTGCTTCCATCATATTTGACATTTTTTCTGAACAAGCTATAGCATTTTCAAAGTCTTTAGTATTTATTCTTAATAAACTTTCTAAATTAGATTCTATAATGAATAAAATAGTATCTTTTTGAGCAAGTTTGTTTCTTTCTTTCCAATGGTTTTGTTTTGCAAGATAAAGTAATTGTTTTTCATTAACTCTGCAGAAGTTTGAACTTAAAACTTGTTTGATTGAACCTGAAAGTACGAACTGAACAAACAATCTATATTCTATATCTGTTTCGTAGGATTGTTTTTCAGTGATTCGATTTTGGAATGATGTTTCCATATTTTTCCTTTTAAAATAGGATTAAATTTTAATCGAAAATATGGAAAAAGTAATTTATGTAATGGAATCCATTTTAAAACGGTTTGCAAAGCAATTATGAATTATGAATTGTTAATTATGATTAACTTCGTGATTAATTAAACTGTGGAATTTGTATAATCTAAAATGTATTATGTCTTAACTATGATTCTTTTGATTAATATGATTAACTTCTGTGATTATTTAATAATTGGAATTTGTGTTATCTAAATAATCAATAATTTAGACAATTATTTCAGATAATTTATACATGGGTATGAATTGAGTGAAATATTTCATATTTTAGAATAAAATAAACAAACAATCTTGCAATATGTGAAAAATTATGAAGAACGTAGTTAATAAATAAGGATAAAATTATGTTGTTTAATTCAAAATTTACTGAAAAGAAAGTGATTTCCCATTTACTAAGAATAGTTTTATCAGATATTTTATGTTTTCAACTATAGGACAAGTAATGTTAAAACAATTATTTATAACTTTATGAATACTGCTGACAATCTTAATGAGGCTTTAAGACCTAAAGCAGATAATGATACTAAACAAGTACTTGTCTCACAAATTGAACACAGAGATGAAAAAATAATTGAGCAACAAAAATGAGAAAAAAATGAATAAATTAAAATTATTAATTTTGGGATTGATACTTATATTCAATTCCCAACTTTTATTTTGTCAAGATATTAATTGCGATAATTATGTTAAAACGTATTATTCTAATTATGATGAGTATGGAGAGAAATTAGAAAATTATTATACAAAAGATAGTGATCTTCCCCTAATTCAGTGTACTCTTAGAAAAGAGATTAATTGTAATTATAGTACATAGTTTCGTATTGCATTGGCGTTAGATAATTCAAACTTGAATGAATTCTTTCTCTATTATAAAAAAGCTCAATATATTTAAA
>JAPLFM010000051.1 GCA_026390675.1 Candidatus Kapaibacterium sp.
AAATGGAATTTCAGGACAAAATGTAAAGATAATGGTTGATGGAGTACCGGTGATTGGAAGATTAAATGGAAATATTGATATTAGCCAAATAAATCTAAATAACGTGGAAAGAGTTGAAATAATTGAAGGACCAATGTCAACAATATATGGTTCTGATGCATTGGGTGGAGTAATTAATATTATAACTAAAACTAAATTTGACGATAAGTGGAGAGTGAAATCAAATTCATTTTATGAATCAGTTGGCACATACAATTTTGATGGCGATATTGCAATTAGATTATCTGAAGAAGATAAATTAAATATCACTGGTGGAAGAAATTATTTCAATGGTTTTTCTCCAATTAATACTTCTCGTTCAAAACTTTGGAAACCTAAAGAACAGTATTTTACTTCACTTAATTTAAGTCATAGATTTGACAAAGCTGTAATTAGATATAATTTTGATTATTTCTATGAATATATTTTGAGCAGGGGCAATCCGAGAGAGCCATATTTTGAAACAGCATTTGATGACCATTTTAAAACATTTAGAATGAAAAATTCTTTAAGTTACCAAGGGGAAATTTCTAACAATAAGTTTCTAGATGTTACTTTAGCTTATTCTAATTTTAAAAGAAGAAAAAATACTTTTCTAAGAGACTTGACAAATTTACAAGACATTCTTACAAATAGTGAAAATGATCAAGATACATCGACCTTTGATAACATCCTATTTCGTACTACCTATTCTAGCGATGGTTACTTGCCAAATTTAAGTTATCAATCTGGATTTGAATTTAATTTTGATAATGCTTCCGGTGCTAGAATTTCAAATGCAAAAACCAATGTTCAAGATTATGCTTTTTTTACAAGTGTCCAGTATATTCCTTTTGAAAAATTGACTATTCAACCGGCTTTTAGAGTGATTTCAAATACCCTCTATAAAGCACCACTAATTCCCTCTTTAAATTTGAAATATGAATTTACTGATAAATTAAAAGTTAGAGCTGCTTATTCTAAAGGTTTTAGAGCACCATCGCTTAAAGAATTATATTTCCTATTTGTTGATGTTAATCATAATATTCAAGGCAATCAAAATCTTAAAGCTGAAAATTCTGATAGCTATAATTTAGTCATGAGTTATATGATTCAAAGAGATGCAAGCGTTTATAAAATTGAACCAAAAATATTTTATAATGATATTCAAAACCAAATTACTTTAGCTACTGTTTCAAGTAGCCTCTATTCTTATGTCAATTTAGGTAATTTCAAAAGTTTGGGTGCTGAACTTAAAGTACAATATATAATAGATGGAATGATGATTAATTTCGGATATTCATACTTAGGTAGAAAAAATACATTAGATAATAATATTGAATCTCCTAATTTCAAATTTACATCAGAAATCACTGCTGGTTTGATTTATGATATTAAACAAATTGAATCAAAATTATCAATCTTTTATAAATATTCTGGGAAACAGCCCGGCTATTCATTAGATGCAAATAAAAATGTAACCGAATATAATATTAATGATTATAGTATGATTGATGCATCTTTAAGCAGAAACTTCTTCGATAAATATCTAAATTTATCGATAGGAGTAAAAAATCTATTTAATGTTACAAACGTAACTAATACTGGTAGTCTTAATCAAGGTGTACACTCTAGTGATAATGGGAGCTTTCCTTTTGCTTATGGTAGAACATTTTTCACTTCTCTCAAAATTAATTTAAATGATAGTATATTAGATTAAACATTATGAAAAAAATCAAATACATATTACTTCTAATATTGTCAATGTCTTTACAATCTTGCTTTCCTGATGATATTGCAGTTACTACTCATTCATTAGGTGATTCAAAAATTGGAAGTGTGGAAATGACTAAGTTTTATTCTAATCAATTATATTTTAACCTAAACTCTAACACAGTAGTCAAACAAAATGTACTAACAGAGTGGGATCTTGGATTTGAATGTAGTCCATATGGTTATCATATTGTGCTCAATCACGCTAAAATTATGTCTATAGCTCATACAAATAAAACGGTTTTTAATGAGATTACCAATTATGATAGTTTGAAATTCAAATATGAAGGCTCAGAAGGATATTTAGACTCTACAGCGATTGGGAATTGGTGGACTAATGATAATGGCAAGATTCTTTCTAAAAATGAAGTGATGATAGTAAATAGGGGAACAAGTGACAAAGGAAGGGCTGTTGGTTATAAAAAAATTCAATTACTAGATTTTACCAATGCGTATTTGATAAAATATGCAAATTTAGATGGTAGTGAAGAAAGTACAATATCAATTCCTAAAAACTCAGAATTAATTTTCCAATCATTTACTTTTGAAAGTGGTGGAAGAATAGTTGATATTGAACCTAAAGCTCTGGACTGGGATATTGTTTTTACAAGATACACTCAATTTTTTAATGAGGTAGGTTATGAAACTTATTCTGTAGTAGGAGTATTTATAAATACAAAATATGTTTCAGTTTCAGCCGATTCTACTTATACCAAAAAGTTTGAAGAAATAAAAATTACAGATGTGCCATCTTATGTTTTTACAAACAAAAGAGATGCAATTGGGTATGATTGGAAAAAATACAAATTTGATGCTGAAAGCTATGCTATAGATTCTAAAAAGATTTATTTAATTAAAATTAGTCATAGTATTGGTGAAGTAAAATATTACAAAATGCGATTTACTGATTTCTATAAAAATATAAATGGTAAACTAGAAAAAGGATATCCGAAATTTGAGTTTTTACCTTTATAAAGTTTTTATATTTTTTTAATGAACCAAATAGTTATATATTTTGATAGGCTCGTTTATTTTACAAATAGACTCGTATCTATGCAAAGAATTTAATAGTTCTTCTGTTAATAGTACTCCCTTTGTTACTAATTTTACATTGATCTTCCCCTAATTCAGTGTACTCTTAGAAAAGAGATTAATTGTAATTATAGTACATAGTTTCGTATTGCATTGGCGTTAGATAATTCAAACTTGAATGAATTCTTTCTCTATTATAAAAAAGCTCAATATATTTAA
>JAPLFM010000223.1 GCA_026390675.1 Candidatus Kapaibacterium sp.
TAACTGCATTTATTTTGAAATCTTTATCAAATACTCGTTTTGTTTGCTTTACCATTTTAATTCCTTTTTAGTTTTTATAAAACTCAATTTAATGATATTTTATCTCTTTTCCTAATGTCTACTAAAATGGGGGAATATCAAAGCATCTTTTATATTATAATTTACAACGAACATTAAAACTAATTAATATCTTTACAAAGATAATCATTTTATTTTAATAAAAGCATAAATATTCTGCATTTTATAAATTAATTTTACAATTTTTAAAACATCATTGAACAACTTATAAAATATAATCAATAAAAAACGACTTTGCAATCTAATTCGTCAATTCTTACTTAGTTCAAAAAATCAGATTAGAGTTTCTTAGACAAATATCTAATCTATAACAAATAAGATATAATGTCATTTGAAAATTTAAACCTAATTCAGCCTATTCTAAAGGCTTTAACTAAAGAAGGATATACTACTCCCACTCCTATCCAATCTCAAGCTATTCCACATCTTTTGAACAAGAAAGACTTACTTGGAGTTGCACAAACAGGCACTGGCAAAACTGCTGCATTTGCAATTCCTATTATTCAAATGATGGCACTTGAAGAAAATATTGACTACAAAAGAAGAAAAATAAGAGCTTTGATACTTACACCAACAAGAGAACTTGCTGTTCAAATTGGTGAAAGCTTTGAAAACTACGGCAGACAAACAAACCTAAAATACAAAGTTATATTTGGTGGAGTAAGCCAGCATGCACAAGTGGAAGCATTGCAAAGTGGTATTGATGTATTAGTTGCTACTCCGGGTAGATTGCTTGACTTGATGAATCAAAAATATATTTCACTTTCTAATATCCAGTATTTTGTACTTGATGAAGCAGATAGAATGCTTGATATGGGGTTTATCAATGATGTTAAAAAAGTAATTGCCAAATTGCCTAGTCAAAGACAAACACTCTTTTTCTCAGCTACAATGCCACCTGAGATTGTAGAGCTTTCTAGCAAAATTTTGAATAATCCTGTGAAAGTAGAAGTAACACCAGTTTCGAGTACAGTTGATATTATTAAGCAATCTGTTTATTACGTGGATAAAGGTAATAAAAGGCATTTGCTAATTGAAATAATGAAAGATAAAAGTATTGAAATGGCTTTAGTCTTTACTCGAACAAAACATGGTGCTGATAAAATAGCTAAAGAGCTAACTATGAATGGAATTCACGCACAAGCTATTCATGGAAATAAATCTCAGAATGCTAGACAACTTGCACTAAAGAATTTCAAATCTAAAATTACTAGAGTGCTTGTAGCTACTGATATTGCTGCTCGTGGAATAGATATTGATGATCTTACTCACGTAATTAATTTCGAACTTCCAAATGTAGCCGAATCTTATGTGCATAGAATAGGTAGAACTGGACGTGCTGGAGCCAAAGGTACTGCAATTTCTTTTTGCGATGCAGAAGAAAAAGCATATATCAAAGATATTCAAAAGTTAATTGGAAAAGAAATTCCAGAAGCTGAAAATCTTAAATACCCAATGATGATTCATACTTTTGTAAAAGGTCCAGCAAAATTGCCACAACCACAAAAGAAAAAAGTACTTCACCCTAAAAAAGGAAGCAAAGACTCCACTGCCAATACAGAACAAGTATTCAAAACAGAAGATATGCCAAAAGCAAAAGCTAAGAAAAAACATTGGTTTCCAAGAAAAGGCAGGTAATATTTTTTTAGTTGAATTCCAAAAAGTTAGATAAAAAAAGGTTTTAATGTAACTGGAGCTAAACTTAATACTGAACCATTAATCAAAGATAAGTAAATATATGAAAAAAAATAAATTACTAAAATTATTAATATTAATAACAATAGTTGTATTTATTCTTTTTCAAACTCTATTTAGAGAAACTAAAGGTAAATATGTTAAAACTATTAATCTAAATAAAGTTTTGTTTATTGAAGTTTATGAACCATTATCATTTACTTGTGGGGATTCATATCAATCAACTTTTCTGACAGATTCTATTAGTTTTAATGAATTTTTAACAATGTTAAATGATAATGAACAATTTGATTCAACTTATATTTCCATGTGTGATACTAATCTTTTAATTTTAAAAAAATTTTGTATTGTTCCAGACTTTAAGAATAAAAAAGATAATAGAAATACATTATATAAAGAATATACTGAAATTATTGGATTTGATTTAAGGTGGGTTCTAAAATTTAAGTGTATGATATTCAAGGATTTATGCTTATATTTGTATAGTTAATTTAACAATACATATAATAAGATATAATGAGAGTAGGCAAATATAAATTATTAGGTAGAATGGGTTTTTTTGATA
>JAPLFM010000093.1 GCA_026390675.1 Candidatus Kapaibacterium sp.
TACCAATAATTACTTTTGCTTCTTGAGAGCTTATTTTCTCTTTAACTTCACGCCTTAGCTTTACTTTTTGTCCACCCAAAAGCTGAACAACTTCTATATTTAGCTCATTAAAGAACTTTTTCAAACTTTGGTAATGTTGTTCGGCAAGAATTTCAGTTGGTGCCATAAGTGCCACTTGATAGCCATTTTCTATAGATGCAAGCATCGTTAAGAGTGCTACAATTGTTTTTCCTGACCCAACATCACCTTGCAATAGTCTATTCATTGGTGAAGTGCTATTGAGGTCGTTTGTGATTTCTCTAATTACTTTCTTTTGGTCAATAGTTAATTCAAATGGTAGATTTTCATAAACTGTGCGTGCTAACTTACTTTTTGGATTGATAAGTGGAGCAGTTTCACTTTGAGTTTGCTTTGTCTTGGCAAGTCCTAAATTCAACTGGTAGAAAAAAAGTTCTTCAAGTTTGATACGATATTTTGCTTTTGCTAATATTCGTTCATCTTCAGGAAAATGAAGGCTTAAAATTGCTTTTTTGATTTCAGGTAGTCCAAAATCTTTGATAATATTATCAGGTAAAGTTTCTTCTATAAAATTAAGTTCTTTTTCGATAATAGTTTTCATCACTTTTCTAAGCAATTTCAAACTTATACCAACCTTAACCATAGTTTCAGATAGGCGATATTTGGGTAAAATCCTACCTTCTTTGTATTCAGTTATTTCTTCATCTTCAATAATTTCAATATCTGGATGAGCGAATGTAATTCCATATTTATCAATTTCAGGTTTGCCACTTATAGCAAGTATTTGTCCTTTTTGATAAATTTTCTCAAAGTACTTTGCTTGATTATAAAAGATAATATTTGCGTTTTTACCACTTCCATCTTTGATAATGAGTTTCAGCATAGACCTATTTTTACCAAAAGTAATTTCATTTTTCTGATGAATCTCACCTATAATTGTGATTTCACTTCTCATAATAAAGTCGTTGGAAAGCTTTTCAGATGAAATTTGACTAAAAGCTAATTCTTTTTGTAGAGTGCTAGATAAATCTCGAATAGTAGAAATAGTGCTACGACTTAGGTAAGACTTTGGAAAATAATAAAGCATATCTTCAAGAGTAATCAAACCTTCTTTTGCAAGAACTTCTGCTCTATTAGGTCCTATACCTTTGATATATGTAAGAGGGAATTGATCCAATTATATTTTGTTATAATTTATATTATCCAAAATTATGAAATTTTACAAGTAGAAAAAAGTGAAAGTTGTTGGTTGGATACGTTTTCAATCAGTTCTTAAAAAATATCAATGTTTGTTACCGATTTATTTATTAACTTTGTTTATAAATTTTATAAAATTTTATTTGAAATTAACCTATTTTGTAATTATTCAAAACAAATTATTAAAAATGTTTAAAAAACTATTAAAATTATGGAAAGATCCAGTTTGGAGCAAGGTAATTGCTGCAAGTATTATTGCAATTAGTACAGTTATTTGGACTCTTATCTCAGCGAAAATAAACGATACAAACTTCCAAACTGCTTGATCTTCCCCTAATTCAGTGTACTCTTAGAAAAGAGATTAATTGTAATTATAGTACATAGTTTCGTATTGCATTGGCGTTAGATAATTCAAACTTGAATGAATTCTTTCTCTATTATAAAAAAGCTCAATATATTTAA
>JAPLFM010000274.1 GCA_026390675.1 Candidatus Kapaibacterium sp.
AAAAAATATAAAAACTCTAAATCACTGCAAAAACTGAAATGAGAAAATCAAATATTAATTACTCCCTCTCCGCTCGGAGAAGGTCGGGATGAGGTCTCTTAGAAATGTGGTTAGAAAACAAAAATGTTATTTCCTGTCACTACGAACTTGTGAGGAGCCAAGTGTTTCTGGATTTTTCGTTTCACTCTAAATGACAAAAAAAAATAGACAAAAAACACACTTTGGAAAACGGAATTGGAAAATTTTTCCAAAAACTCAATTTGGTTTTGGTTACTTCCTCCCCTTTCTAAGTTTCTCAGAAACTTTGAAAAAATGGGGAGGATTGAGGTGGGGTTCTTAATTCGATGTTGCTTGAAAATAAACATCCCAATATACCCTGAAACAAGTTCAGGGTTACAAATAAAAAATATAGGAGAAAAAAAAACAGAAAAAATGCAAAATCACTGCAAAAACTGAAATGAATTAATTAATGTAATATATTGGTAATTAATGAGTTAGATATGTTGCTAAAAAATAAAATTTGTTTTGATTGTAAAATATGTTTTAGATTGATTGAATTACTCTTAAATTTGTAAAAATAAATTAATATAAAAACTATGAATAAATTTAAATTTTTAATCCTTTCATTTTGTTTTGTAACATCAAATCTTTATTCTTCTAATTCACAATGGGCAAGTAAGCTTATTGGGTTTTCAACTCAATTAAGTTCAAGTATAGGATCTGCAAAAGAAGTACTTGGCAAACCATCAATTATGATTGGTTTTGGAAGCTCTAATTCAGCTTGGTCACCAAAAGAAGACTCTAATAAAGATGATGAGTGGATACATGTTGGATTTGATTCAGCACAATATGTTTCTCAAATTTCAATTTATGAGAATTATAACCCGGGTACAATATATAAAATTATTTTTTATAGTGAGTTAAATGAACCTGAAGAAATTTACGAAAATAAAGATTTTAAATTTGTTGATATGAGTAATAGAATGTTTTATTTTAGTTTGAAAAAAACTAAATATAAAGTAAAAGAAGTGAAAATAATATTAAAAACTTCACATGTACCAGGTTTTAATCAAATTGATGCTATTGGAATTTCAGACGAGCTAGAACCCAAACTTATGCCTGAAATAAATGTTTTTAAAGACGTTGTAATTACTGACAAACCAGAAAATTTAGGTGCTAGAGTAAATTCTGAATCACCTGAACTAGCTCCAATTATTACTTTTGATGGAAGAAAATTGTTTTTTACTCGAGCCAATCATCAAGATAATATTGGTAACGATAAAAAACAAGATATTTGGGTTTCAGATTTGAATAGTGAGATGAAGTTTGATGCAGCAATTAATATTGGTGCACCACTGAATAACAAATACGATAATTATGCAATTTCTATTTCACCAAGTAATAACGAAATGCTTTTAGGTAATAGATATAATGCTGATGGAACTGTAACAAAAGGTTTATCAAAAAGTTATTTTAATGGTAAAGAATGGGGATTGCCATCGCCTATTGAAATTGAAGGATTTGAAAATAAGAGTAAATATGGTAGTTATTGCCTTCATAGTAGTGGTAAAATTATGATAATTAGTGCTCAATTAAATGAGTCAAGAGGTGGCAATGATCTTTATATCTCTTTTTTAATTAGTAATAATAAATGGAGTAAACCAAAAAGTCTTGGTAATATTATAAACACCGCAAGCGATGAAACTTCACCTTTTTTAGCTGCAGATGGTCAAACTCTTTATTATTCAACTTCAGGTTTGTGTGGCTATGGCTCAAATGACATGTTTATTTCACATAGACTCGACGAATCATGGTCTAATTGGTCAATTCCACAGAACTTAGGTCCAAACATTAATTCAGATGGTTGGGATGCTTATTATACAATTCCTGCAAATGGTGAATATGCTTACTTTGTTTCAAATAATAATTCTATAGGTGCGGAAGATATTTTTAGAATTAAGCTCCCTCAAGAAATGAGACCTAAAACTGTAGCTTTAATAAAAGGAAATGTACTAAATTCTAAAGATAATAAGCCAATTGATGCAATAGTTAAATATAGTACTTTGTCAGATGGTAAAGAAATTGGTCTTGCACGAACAGATAGTTTATCTGGAGAATTTAAGATTATCTTACCTGCTGGGATTAAATATAGTTTTTTAGCTGAAGCAAAAGGTTTTATTGCTGTTAATGAAAATATTGATTTAACAAGTTTATCTCATTATGATGAAATAATCAAAAATTTGTCTTTAGTTCCAATTGAAAAAGGCTCTAGAGTGAAACTTAATAACATTTTCTTCGAATTTAAAGACTTCACTTTGCAAACTGATTCATATCCAGAACTAGAAAGGATTTTGAAATTTATGAATGATAATATTGAAATAATTATTGAAATTCAAGGATATACGGATAATGTTGGTACTCAAGATAGGAACTTGAAACTATCTCAAAAAAGAGCTGATGCAGTTGCGAAATACTTGATTCAAAAGGGATTAACAAAAGACAGAATAAAATCAAAAGGATATGGTAAAGAAAAACCAGTTGCTTCAAACGAAACTGATGAAGGCAGAACACAAAATAGAAGAGTTGAATTTGAGATTATTAAATAAAAAATTTTAAAAAAAATCCCCTACTATTTTAGAAAAGTAGGGGATAAAAATTTGTTAATTAGAAATAAAAAGTTAAAAGCATTTTGGCATAAGCACCTATGGCTATTGCAGTTTGAGTATCACCACCTTTAGGAGACATCATATTTATTGAAAGTAAATAATACTCTCCACTTAAACTTACATTTTTATCTACCATCCACTCAGCTCCTAATAATCCTCCAAGACCAAATTGAAATCCGGGGTTTTGAGCATTATCTCCACTCGCTGATTTTATAATCATTTCTGCTCCAGTATAAAATGTAACAGGTTTAGAAATCATTAAATTTAAAGTAACACCAGGAGAAATATTAATAGTTGTTAAGTCTTTTCCTAAAGCTAAGCCAAATCCAATTCTTCCAGCCATATCTTTGGTAAAATACATTTTAGCACCCAAACCACCTTCATAGTTACCCAAAGTAGCATTTGCCATACTAAAAATAAGACCTCTGTTTGCTGTTCTATCATTCTGTGCATTTGCATTTAAAATAAAACAAAATACAAGTAATAATGCAATGTTTAAAACTTTTTTCATAAAACCCTCTTATATGTATAAATTATTTAATTATTTTGATTTCAACTCTTCTATTTTTTGATCTACCTTGTTCTGTTTCATTGCTTGCAATTGGATTAGCTTTTCCAAATCCTTTTGCTGTAAAACTTACTTGGCTACATCCAAATCCTCTTAAAAAATCAGAGACTGTTTCAGCTCTAGCCATTGACAGTTTAATGTTGTATGAATCATCACCGGTTGCATCAGTATATCCGTGAACTTCCAATTTGGTGAATTTATTGTCAGTTATAAACTTACCAAATGCTCTTAAAGCATATTTTGAACCATCATCAATCATTTTGGAATTATTGCTAAAAAATACATTATCTACTACAAAACTTCCTTTAGCAATCACTTCTTCAACTGTAAGCATAGTTAAAACTATATCTTCTTCATTTGTATAAACTTCATTGTTATTTCTTAAATCAATATTTTTGAAAACTGGGAAGTAACCCTTTTTAGTAAAAGTATATCCATAATGAATATGTTGTGGAAGTAAATATCTATAATCACCAGTAAGTGAATCATTTCTCATATTATCAATTGTATCTCCGGTTACCAAATTTTGCCAAATTACTTCTACTGATAGTGGATTTTTCTTAGAATCTACGACTTTTCCTTTAATTTCTACAATTGCACAACTATTGAATAAAAAAGATAATGATGAAAAAATTACAATAGTAATATTGATTTTTAAAATGGTGTTGAATCTATACATTTTATTTCCTGAATTAAAATAAACAAAAATTATAAACTTGGTGAAAGCATGTCTTCTGGTCTAACAAATTTATCAAAATCTTCACCAGATAATATGCCTAAAGTAATTGCTGCTTCTCGTAAAGTCCCACCTGATTTATGTGCATATTTTGCAATTTTAGCAGCATTATCATACCCAATATGTGGGTTGAGTGCAGTTACTAGCATTAATGAATTATCCATAAAGTATTTGATTTTTTCTTTATTTGCTTCAATACCAATTGCACAATGTTCTTCAAACATTACACAAGTATCTGCAAGTAATCTAACCGACTGTAGGAAGTTATAAATAATCACTGGTTTAAAAACATTCAATTCAAAATTCCCTTGGGTACCTGCAAAATTAATAGTAGCATCATTACCCATTACTTGACAAACTACCATAGTCATAGCTTCCGATTGAGTAGGATTTACTTTACCTGGCATAATTGAAGAACCAGGTTCATTTTCTGGAATATTCAATTCTCCAAACCCTGATCGAGGACCTGAAGCCATCCATCTAATATCATTAGCTATTTTCATTAATGATGCAGCTAAAGATTTTAAAGCTCCATGAGCAAAAACTAAAGCATCGTGTGAGGCAAGTGCTTCAAATTTATTAGGTGCTGTAACAAAAGGTAAATTCGTTAATTCAGCAATTTTTAAAGCTGAAGTTACAGCAAATTTAGGATGTGAATTTAAACCTGTTCCAACTGCAGTTCCACCAAGTGCTAATTCATATAAACCTGGCAATACAAGTTTTATCCTCTCAATTCCCATGTCTAATTGTTGTACATAAGCTGAAAATTCTTGTCCTAAAGTAAGTGGAACTGCATCCATTAGATGTGTTCGACCACTTTTTATAATATTTTCAAATTCAATAGCTTTTGCGTTTAAAGTAATTCTAAGTTTAGTAACTGATGGTATGAGTTTATGAACTAATTGTTCAACTGCAGCAATATGCATTGCTGTAGGAAAAGTATCATTAGAGCTTTGAGATTTATTAACATCATCATTAGGATGAACAGGTACTTTCGAACCCATTACACCACCAGAAATTTCAATTGCTCTATTTGAAATCACCTCATTAGTATTCATATTTGATTGAGTACCAGAACCAGTTTGCCATATTGAAAGTGGAAAATGAGCATCTAATTTACCTTCTATCACTTCATCTGCTGCTTGACAAATCAAATCTTTTGTTTCAATTTTTAAAACACCCAATTCTGAATTTGTTATTGCTGCTGCTTTTTTCAAAATACCCAAGGCACGGATAATTTCTCTAGGCATTTTTTCTATACCAATATCAAAATGAATCAATGATCTAGCAGACTGAGCGCCCCAATAAACATTAGATGGTACTTCAATTTCGCCCATCGAGTCTTTTTCAATTCTATTTATCATTTTTAATCCTTTTTAAAATAATTTTCATATTAGTAAAATTAGTAATATACAAAAATATGAAAATGAAAATAATTCTATTTAAATAATTATCAGTTTTGTAAAAGTAAATTGAAAAGCATCAATATTTGTTTGTAAATTAAGATTTTTTCGAAATAATTAAATGCAAGCAACATATTTATTTCAATAATCATTTTTATTTACTAAATTACAGTCCTATTAATGTGCAAAATGAATTTTAATTTATGAAAAAAATATTAGTAATAGATGACGCAGAATTTATCTTAGAAAGTACAGCTACCTTACTTGGATTTGAGGGGTATGATGTTGTAACTGCTAATGATGGAGTTGAAGGTGTTGCTGCTGCAATTGAGCACGAACCAGATTTAATACTTTGTGATATTTCTATGCCAAATCTTGATGGATATGGTGTAATTGATGCTCTTAGAAAAATGGATAAAACTAAAACTACTCCATTTATTTTTCTTACAGCATTTACAGAAAAGTCCAATATGCGAATGGGAATGGAAAAAGGTGCTGATGATTTTTTAGTTAAGCCATATACTAGAGAAGAATTACTTTCTGCTATTGATGCTCAATGGAAGAAGCATGAAATTATAAAAGATAAAATTCAAACTCAAGTTGATGTAGTTGGTCAAAATGTTACT
>JAPLFM010000026.1 GCA_026390675.1 Candidatus Kapaibacterium sp.
CCAATATCAATGCAAATTAATGAATTATGAAAATCAATTACAAATTAGAAGTAGAATTGAAGATGCTAAATTAATAAACAATGGTCTTTATTCAAATATATGGAATAATTAAAATGTTAGAACAAATAGTAGAAAATATTAATAATAAAATCTCAGATGCAAGTGATTTTTTAAGCGAACAATAAGCTAAAAGAACTAATGAACATAATTTATTAATGGCAAAAATAGATGTTGCTATTAATAAATTAAAACAAACATCTGATGATTTAAGAATTGCAAATAAAATAATTAGAGGTGAGTATGTCAACTCAAATTTATAGAACTAAAGAAGTACAAGTTCCACATGATGAAGCTGATAAACTTAGATTATCAAATCTAATTAATTTAGCTTTAGAAGACAAATACAGATTAGAAGCTCGTAAACAAAGGTTTAATAAGTTAGTTAAAAATAGAGTTAAACCTTTAGAAATAGCTATTGCTGAAGCAAACCACGAATATCAAAGAGGATATGCAATTAATGAAGTTAAGTGCTACTTGAAGCAAGATTGGGAATTAAGACAATTAATATATATCTCAACTGAAACTGATGAGATTATTGAAATAGAAGATATGCCAAGCTCAATGCAAGTGACTTTAGAATTTCATGATGATATGCAAGAGGTGGCATAATGAAAAACAAAATAGAAAATTATCTAAGCAAATACTGGCTAAGAGCAGTTTTAAGAATTACTATAGTTCAAAGTTTATTAACTGGATTCTATATTTTTTGGGGAGGCTCAAGCAATCCAACTATATGGAATGAAGAAGCAAGACTGTTGTTCTCCATCTTATCTTTAATGCAGATAATGATTAACTGTGTTATGGTATGGCACGAATCTGAAAAGAATTCTCATACTCATGAGGATCTTAATTTAAGAAATTTACTAGTTACTGAAGATGGTATAATAAATAATGCAAACCTAAGCTGACTCTAGCTTTATTTGTATGCTCAAAATGGTAAAGTAAGTTATTGATTCCCCCATACTTTACCATTGTTTTTTTAATAAATTAATTGATTGATTATATGACTGTTAACGTAGAATTAGATAAAATTAAACTTTCGATTAATAAGAATATTATTAATAAGCCTGATAAACCAACTCAACCAGGGTGGACTAATTCGGATTTTACTCCAAATGAATTGATAGATCATATTATAAATGGATTTGCTTTTTCTCAAGGTGTAATTAAAGCGAATAAGTTAAATAGTTTTAAACCATCTGCTTCAGATATTGAAGAAGCTTGGCTTATCCCAGTTGATATTGATAATGAAGGTAAAGTTTATTCTAATGGTAAATATATCTCAAAGAAACTTGAAGCTTCTGAAGGTTACTTTAGTTTTGATGATGCAATAATTGATCCATGGTTAAAAGAAAATGCTTTGTTAATATACACAACTCCATCTCATACTGAAGAACATCATAGATTTAGAATTGTATTTTTATTAGAAGAAGCTATCAAATCACCGGAAGAATACACAAGAATCTCAACTGCTTTAATTGACAAATTTAACTCAGACAAGTCTTGTAAAAATATTGATCGAATGTTCTACGGTAATACAAATGCTGAAGTTATTCCATTTTGTAAAACTTTAGAGAAAGACCAACTAGAAATACTTTTAAATTCTGTATCAAATCATTCAGCAATTACAGCTGATGTGTCTCGAGCTGGAGAACTAAATATTCCACCAAGTAAGATTGCTGAGATATTAAGTTATATTCCTAAGCCTAAGAAAATTAGAAATCGTTTGAAACAACCAACTATCTCAACTTTATTACATTTCGCTAAAATGGAAGGAATGGATATTTCTCAATTCTTTGCAACATCAAATTCAAAAACTGTAGTTACTTCTTCAGGATCATTAAAGACTAACGCAATCTCAGATAAAGATACTGCTATAATGAATAAATTAAAGTTTACTCCTTATACTGATATGGGAAATGCTGAAAGGTTTGTTTTAAGATATGGTGACAAGGTTAGATATAATTTTACTAGTGGTGGATATTATTTGTATAATGGAAGATATTGGGAAAAAGATGAAGTTTCTAAAGTCTATAAATTAGCCAAATCAACTGTAAGAGCAATCTCTGAAGAAGCAAAATTTGTTAATTCTGAATTCCATGAAGCAATTAAAAAGCATTCAAAACATTCAGAAGCAAAAGGAAAAATAGAAGCAATGCTTTCGCTTGCCAAACAAGAAGAGAAAATAGCTTGTAAACAATCTGATTTTGATAAGAATCTATATCTTTTGAATTGTGAAAATATGGTTTTTGATCTACTAAAAAACGAACCATATCCTCATAAACCTGAAATGATGTTATCAAAACAAGCTCCAGTAAAGTTTGAACCTGAAACTGATTGTTATGCTTTTGATGATTTCCTTGAAGTGATATTCAATAGAGATTTTGAATTAATAAGATTTGTTCAAAGAGCAATTGGACTTTCACTTTGTGGAGCTCACTTAGAAGAAGTTTTGTTTTTTGCCTTGGGGTCTGGGAAAAATGGTAAATCTGTATTCTTTAAAGTAATTGAAATGATACTTGGTGACTATTACCAAAATGCTCCTGCAGGAATGCTTCTTCAAAATAGATTTCAAAAAGATAGTTCAACTGAGGTTGCCAGACTTCCAAATGCAAGATTTGTAATTGCTTCAGAACTTCCTGAAAAGGGTTATTTAAATGAATCTAAAGTAAAAGATTTAACCGGTGGTGATACAATTACAGCAAGGTTTTTATATCAGAATGAATTTTCATTTAAACCAACTCATACTCTTTGGATCTTTGGAAATCATAAGCCTAAAATTACTGGGACAGATAACGGCATCTGGAGGAGGATTTGTTTGATTCCATTTACTGTAACTATCTCAGAAGAAAAACGAATTCCTCAAGCTGAATTAATGGCAAACTTTGAGCATGAGAAGTCTGGAATTCTTAACTGGATGATTAAAGGATGGCAAGACTATCAGCAGAATGGATTGAATCCGCCTGAGGTTGTTTTGAATGCTGTTGAAG
>JAPLFM010000202.1 GCA_026390675.1 Candidatus Kapaibacterium sp.
AAATGTTGAAGCAAGGTTTGATGCAAATTCTACTAAATAATCAATTCCAGCACCAGTTGTCATTCTAAAAACAAAATCTGCTAGCTTTTGATTTTCAATTGTATTTAATAAATCTTCAATAATGGTAGATTTTCCACTACCAGCTACTCCATTTATATAAAAAATACTTTTGCTACCATCCATCTGATTAGATTTTTGGATTTCTCTTAGTATAAATTCGCTTTCTTCGTTTTTGTAAGGTATTAACATAATTTAAATTAAATCAAAAATAATGCACACTTTAGTTCCATTTTCTCCACTCATATAATCAACTTTTTTAGCTAACGAATTGATTATAAATACACCTCTACCATTATCTTTTAGTAGATTTTCAGGACTTCTAGGATCAGGAATTTCGTTTAAATCAAATCCTTCACCTTCATCTTCTATAACACATTCCAATATCCTATCGTCACAATATAAGCTAATATTTACTTTTTTTTGTAAACTTAGTTTATTGCCGTGAATTAAAGCATTATTGACGGCTTCAGTCAAAGTTACTAATATATTATGATAAACTTTGTCGTCAAAATAAGCCAACTCCCTCATTCTACTAATTAGTGGTTCAACTTCCGAAATTGAAACTCTTTCACTTAAAAGTTGTTTTTGTATTTTAAAATTATAGTTTTTCAAAAGATTATAACGCAATCTTTGTTGTTATATAAATATTAGCAATTTCTTTGCTAAGTTTGTTAAAAAAATACTGAAATTCGTACCATCCTGAAAATTGCACATTACTTCCGGACTGAAATTTATAAACTATCATACACTCAGGTCCCCAAGAAAGTTGTTTCAAACTTTGCCCTAAACTTAAATTTGAGATCAAACTTTTTTGATCTTGCTTATAATACCTCATCCCAAAACCGAAATCAGATTCAGATGAAAAATTGTTTACTATCATTAATTTAGTGAATAATTCCATTTTGGAATTTTGAGGAATTTCAGAAAAATTCTCCCAAAACAAAACTCCATTTTCAAAATAACGAACAAAAATCTTACTTTGCAAACTAATTTTATCATCAAGCTTTAAATAAATTGTATCTTTAAAATTTATTTGTCTGAAACTATAACTTTTAATGCTACTTTTAGCATCTTCAAAGTCGTAAATTGAATAGTTTGCCAAAACCTCAAACTGAGGCTGGGAGTGCCAAGTATCAGTTTGAATGTTGAAATAGGGACTAAGTTTAATTACTCTGTTCCAATTATTATCAATACTTCGAGTTGCTTGTAAATTTACGAAATGATTTCCTTGCAAATCAAAATTTACCCCACCTGAAAAAATTTCGGAAAACTTGTGTTTATAGTTAATTCTACCATAAGTTGAAAATTCATCTCTATCATAATCATTAAGTTCACTTGGAGTATCATATTTCAATAAGTAAACATAATAATCAAAATTTAAAGTATCATAATTTGTCAAAGCATAACTAATTTTAGTGTACATTCTTCTTATTAAAGAATTATTATCCCATTGACTTTGTAAATCTCTTAATTTTTTAAACTCAATTTCACCAATCTCAAATTTATTTGAAATTCTATTTTGTTCATCTCGAGATTGAAAAGCGAATCCAAATGTAGTTTGCAAATTGTCAATTTTATATGAGCTTTCAGCTTCCAATCCTAATTGAAATACATTAATTTCCTTTCTTACACCAGTCTCAGTATATTCGGCTAAATTGTACTTAAAATCATTAAATACTTTCTGATTTTCAATATTTATTTTAACAGTTGAATTGAAATTTGTAAAAGTACTAAAAAGAAATGATATATTCCCTGCTATTTTATCTTCATACTTAGTTTGGATATTATAATCATTAAAATTTGTAAATTGTCTTAAATAATTTCTATTCTGAATCTTATACCTCATTGAGATATCAAATCCTTCATTGTATTCAAACTTTTTGTTGCTTTCAATTTCAGCAATTAAATCTATATTCTTTCTATTATCATTTAATGATAGAAGTTCATAATTGAAAATTGGTTTAAATCTATACCCATCATAATTAAAAAGTTCATTAATTAAATTAATTTTATAGAGAGTACCTATTGTTTTTACAAAGTCAAAAGTGTTTTGTTCCTGCCCATAAATAAGTTCAATCTTTTGTTTAAAAATAATAGGGATTCTCAAACCTAATCCAGCATTAAGTCTTTGCAGTTTGTTATTTGTAATATTGTTACTAGTATTTTGAGTAAGAAACAAATTTTGAATTGTAATTAATTCAACATTTTCAATTATGGGAACAGAATACAAAAAATTAAATATCTCATCATCTCTATAACTTAATGAAACAGAAGTGTTTAAATGTTGATTTAATTTTATATTCCCTAAATTGCTTTCAAATTGATAATAAGTTCCAAATCCAAATATACTCAAATTCCCAATTTTATTAAAATCTACATTAGCTATTTTTTCCTTTTCAATTGAAAAAGGGTTTAATTGAAAAAGAGCTTCGCCTTGAGAATGTAAGTACTCTTGGCAAATAACAAATAATGAAAATATTGAAAATATTAGTTTCAGAAATTAAACTAAAAAGTGAATATTAATATTTTCAATTTAAAACAAGTTATTGGTGTAATCAAATAGTTTTTTTAATTATGCATATATCATCAAAACTATAAATTTAAACCTTATGATTTTCTCTCAACAAATCTATTACAGATTTGACTGGATTGAATGTTGATATTGGTAATTCAACAAAAATAGTATTCCAATTCGCCATAGAACCATTCCACAAACCTGGCTTCTCAAGTACTTTGATATTAGTTCCATTGTAATCTTTGCTAGTAATAATACTCATATTGTAATCTACAAATTGTAACAAATCAAATTTTTCGCCTTTATAATTTTTCAGTCCACATACTATATCTACTGGGTTAAAATGTGTTGAGCTTTTCAAAATAGTCAATTGGTCTGATTTGCTTTTATCAACTTGTGACGATTCTACAATTTGCAGACTTATTTCGTTGCTCTCATCTCTAACCCAAAAAGGTCCTCCACCTGGTTCTCCTTCATTCTTAACCATACCACAAATTCTTATTGGTCGATTTAATTTTTCTTTCAACAAACTTTTAATTTCCCAAGTATTATAAATTGAAAAATCTAAAGGTACCATCAATATATTACATCCAAATTCTTCAATTTCTTTTAATTTTGTTTCATCTAGGTTTTCATTGTCTAATTCATACAAGTATTTAAAGGTCTTTTCTTGAATATCAACAAAAAAACCAACTAACAATTTTCTATAAATCACAAGATCACTATGCTTATTAATTGGAGCAACATTGTCTATATTTTTAATTGCAATTATATCAGATCCTAATTTGTTTAAATTTTCTAATAAAGCTCCATGTCCAGCAGGTCTTAAAAGGATTCTTCCAAACTGATCTCTAACTATTTCATTGCTTGCATCCAAAGCAATTGTGTTTGTAGATTTACTCTGAACTGACATACTAATATCAAAATTGATTCCGAATATACTATTAATCAACTTATTCAAAGATTGCTCAATTAAATCAAAGTGGTCTGATGATACAGTAAAATGAATTTTTGCATTTCTTTTATTATCCAAACCAAATATTTCTGATTCTGCTAAATGTTCAAATAATGGTGTTTGTGTTTCAAACTCATATTTGTGAAATGGGATTAATGCTTTAGGTAGAAACCCATAATTTAAACCATCTGTACTCAAAATAAATCTTAATATCTCTGCGAAATCACTTTTATCAATCAAATCATTTATTTCTATGTCTTGCTCCTTCATAGCTTTTTGTAAATAATCAAAGAAAGGAATTTCTTTTATATTTTTCAAAAAGAAAACGCAATCCTCAATTTGCAAATCAGTATCTTCAAGCACTTTTAAAACATCGTACTCAGTATAAGCGAAATTATTTAAAACATAAGCTAATGATTGAAACATTCGAGATGCAGCACCAGAAGCAGGGATAAATTTTTCTATCTTGCCAGAATTTGAGGCATCTTGATATTTGAGTAAATAATAGTCGTACATATCTAATTCAATCTTGATAATGCCATCATTTAGTGTTGCTGGCTTAACAATATGACTAAATTTAACACCTTCAACTAATAATTGATATTGGAATTCCAAACTTTCAGTTTTAATTTCGTAACTTTTCAAATATTCGATATCTTTGTTTTTTAAATTTAATGGCATTATCAACACTATATGTTTGTTTTTTAAAGAATAATTATTGATTTTTGGTAATGACGAGTAAGCAATTAAACAAATTGAATATTAATACACAAGCAAAAGCGTATATTTTTGCTTTGATGTCAGTTTTTTTATGGTCAACAGTTGCCACAGCATTTAAATTTGCTCTTTCAAACTTTAGTTATATTGATTTATTAGCTGGTTCATCTTTAGTTTCATTTGTTTGTTTGCTATCAATCGCAATTTTACAAGGCAAATTTAAACAAGTTTTTGATTTTGATTTCCTTAGCTTCAAAAAAGCAGTATTATTTGGTTTTCTAAATCCATTTCTTTATTATTGCTTACTTTTTATTGCATATTCGACATTGCCAGCACAAGAAGCTCTGAGCTTGAACTATACTTGGGCAGCTTGGCTACTGATTTTATCATCTATTATTCTCAAAGAAAAGCTAAAATTAATTAACATTTTAAGTATCTTGTTTTCAACAATTGGTATTGTTATTATAGCTTCAAAAGGTCAACTATCAAGTTTTCAATTCAATAATCCTTTAGGGGTAGGTATTGCACTTTCTAGTGCATTGATTTGGGCGATTTATTGGATTCTAAATTTACAAAATGAAGGGGATAAAATTATTAATCTTACAAGAAATTTTTTATTTGGATCAGTCTTTTCAATTATACTTTGGCTTTTTAGTGATTTTAAAGCTGTTGTTACTTCCAAGTCTATGCTGGCACTTATTTATGTTGGTTTGTTTGAAATGGGAATTACATTCTTTTTTTGGCTAAAAGCACTATCACTCACTAGTCAAAAGTCCAAAGTAACCAATTTAATTTATCTTTCTCCTTTTATTTCATTACTCCTTATTAGCACTTTTACAGGTGAAAAAATTCTCCTATCTACTATTATTGGATTAATTTTAATAATATTTGGAATAGTTTTGGAGCAAGTTAAAAGTTGATTTTTAATTAAGGACATTTGAGTCTGTGTCTTGCCTTGTCATTCCCCACACGATTGTGAGCCTGTTCAGGAATCCAGCATTTGTCCTTCGCTGGCGAAGGTGGCTTGCTTGCAAGACAGAAGTGGTTCCTGCATTTTCGCATTCGTAGAGACGCATGATTATGCGTCTTTGTATTGGTATTTACATTCCGTCTTCATTAATCATTAATCATTAAACATTAACCATTAAACATTAATTTGTCGCAAGTGAATTTATATTTGTAATTAGATACTTAATCAAGAATTTAGTATCTTTGTAAATACAGAATTCATTTAGTTTATTAATTTTAAATTATGTTAAACTTAAAGCCAAATAACAAACCTATATTAGACTATTACAAAAGTCTTGATATGTTTGTACGTAATAATGCTACTCACGAAACTGCTATCAAAACTGCTTTTCAGCAATTACTTACATATTGTTGCAGGCAGATGAAATATGATTTAATCCCTGAATATACTATTCCTCGATTAAAAAGGCATAATGCAAGAATTGATGCTGCTATTGTAGATAGTTTCAAAGTGCCTCAAGGCTATTGGGAAGCAAAAGATAGCAAAGATGATTTGGCAAAAGAAGTAAAATTGAAATTTGAAAATGGCTATCCTCGTGATAATATTATATTTCAAGCTCCAGAACGTGCTATTATCTATCAAGGTTCTACATTGGTGCTTGATGAAGATATTACGAAACCAAATATTCTTTGCGATGTATTAAAAGAACTTTTCAATTATAAAACTGATATTCAATTTGATTGGGAAAAAACTGTTGAAGAATTCAAACAAAGAATACCCGAATCTGCCGAACTTGTTATAAATCTTATTGAAGAAGAAAGAAAATCTAATAAAAGATTTGTTTCTGCTTTTGATACTTTTGCCGAACTTTGTAAAGCATCTATCAATCCTAATCTTTCTATCAAATCACTTGAAGAAATGCTTGTTCAGCATTTGCTTACTGAAAGAATATTCAGAAAAGTTTTTGAAAATCCTGATTTTGTTTCTCGCAATATTATAGCTTCTGAAATAGACAAAGTAATTGAAGCCCTTACTTCTCGTAAATTTAATAGAAGTGAATTTCTCAAACCTCTTGATAGATTTTACAAGGTGCTTGAAGAGCGTGCTTCTACTATAGACGATTACAGCATAAAACAAAGTTTTTTGAATACAGTTTATGAAAAGTTTTTTCAAGGTTTTGCTGTAAAAGAAGCCGATACTCATGGAATTGTTTATACTCCTCAGCCAATTGTTAATTTTATGGTTGAGTCTGTTGATGAAATTCTTAAAAAGGAGTTTGGACGCTCTCTATCTGCTCCCAATGTGCATATACTTGATCCATTTACTGGTACTGGTAATTTCATTGTCCGAATAATGAGACAAATAAATAAAACTGATTTAAAACATAAATTTCTGAACGAACTGCATTGCAATGAAATTATGCTTCTCCCTTATTATGTTGCTTCTATGAATATAGAACACGAATTTTATGACTTAACAAATGAATATATCCCTTTCCCAGGTATTTGTCTTGTTGATACTTTTCAGCTTGTCGAATCTGCTCAAGCTTCTATGTTTAGTGAAGAAAATACAAACAGAGTAGAAAAATTAAAGCAAACACCAATATTTGTTTATATCGGCAATCCTCCATATAATGCTGGGCAAGCAAATGAAAATGATAATAATAAAAATCGTAAATATCCCATACTCGACAAAAGAGTTTCTGATACTTTTGCTAAAGACTCTAAAGCTACATTAAAAAATAAATTATCAGATCCTTATATAAAAGCCTTTAGAATGGCTATGGATAAGGTTATAGATAAAAAAGAAGGTGTTGTTGCTTATGTCACTAATAATTCCTTTATAGATGCTATTGCTATGGATGGAATGAGAAAACATTTAGTAGATAAATTTGATAAAATATACATTTATAACTTAAGAGGCGATGTTAAAAAAAATCCTAAGATAGCAGGTACAACCCATAATGTGTTTGGTATTCAAGTAGGTGTAAGTATAATATTCCTAATAAAACACAAAGACACTAAAAATACTAAATGTGAAATTAATTTTATTGATACTGAAGATTCATTAAGAAAAGAAGATAGATTAAAACTATTAGAAAATGCATTAAATATATATAATGTCAAATGGAATAACATTCAACCTGATAAAAATAATAATTGGCTAAATGAAGGAATTGAAAAAGATTGGGATGATTTAATACTTTTAGGAAATAAAGAATCGAAAGCTAGTAAATCATCACAAATTAAAACAATTTTTAAAACTTATAGTCTTGGAGTAAGTACAAATAGAGATGCTTGGGTTTACAATTCGAATTATGAAGTATTATCAAATAATATCATAACTACAATTGACAATTATAATAGTCAGTTAAGTAAATATCAACAATTAAATTCAAAACCTGATATAGATTCTTATGTTGAAAATGATGAAACTAAAATTAGTTGGAGTAGTGATTTAAAAAATAATTTAAAAAGAGGATTCAAGAGTGAATTTGATAATAACAATTTGAAAGACTCTATTTATAGACCTTTTTATAAATTTAATTTATATTATGATAAGAATTGGGTTGATAGACCTGGGATGTTTCCAAAAATATTTCCAAACCAATTATCACTTTCAGAAAATAAGATTATTAGTATTTCTGGAAATGGAAGTAGTAAACCTTTTCAGACTTTAGTAACTAACTTACCAACAAGTTTAGATATGTTAGAAAGAACGCAATGTTTCCCATTTTATACTTACAAAGAAGATGGGAGTGATAGAAAAGAAAATATTAGCGACTGGTCTTTGAAAGAATTTCAAGAGTATTATAATAATGAAAATATAACAAAGTGGGATATTTTCTATTATATTTATGCAGTTCTTCATAAGCCAGAATATAAAAGCAAATATGCAGCTAACCTAAGAAGAGAACTTCCAAGATTGCCATATTATACTGATTTCTTCCACTTTGCAGAAGCTGGAAAGAAACTTGCCGACCTTCATATCAACTACGAAACTCAAACTCCTTACTATTTGAACAAAATAGAAGCACCCGGCAAAAGGCTTGATTGGAAAGTTGTTAAAATGAAACTTAACAAAGACAAATCAGCAATAATATACAATGATTTTCTAACTCTTACTGGCATTCCTTATGAAGTATTTGAATATAAATTAGGCAATCGTTCTGCCTTAGATTGGATAATAGACCAGTACCAAATCAAAACCGACAAACGCTCTGGCATCACCAACGACCCAAATAGATCCGACGAACCAGATTATATTGTCAATCTAATCGGAAGAATCATCACAGTCAGCCTCGAAACCGTCAAAATCGTAAATAGTTTAGTAGGAAAGGAGTGATGGGAGTAACAATAATAAATAAATATAATCGTAATTAATGAAAACAAAATAAAATAATTTATGTCTGAATTTTCAATTAAATTAATAATAATTCTAATTCCTGGAATAATTGCTACTAAAATTGTTTGGATGCTAACATCTAATCAAAATAATTCAAAATTTAATTTTATTATTAGTGCAATTTTATATGGAGTTTTTTCATATTTACTTTTTCAAATAGTCAGTTTTATAGGTATATATAGTTTATTAAATTTTATTTTTAATACTCATTATAATTATACTTCTTTAAAAATATGGGGTTTGAATTCACATAAAATATATTATGATGAAGTTATGTGGGCTAGTTTCTTTAGTATAATAGTAGGATTATTAATTACTTTGTCAGATAATTATAAAATTCTAAACAAGTTTGCTAAAAAATTAAGGATTTCAAATAAATTTGGAGATGAGAATTTATATTCATATTTTTTGAATTCTAAAGAGATTGATTATGTTTATATTAGAAACATAAAAAACAATATTACATATTATGGAAGAGTTAATGCTTATTCAGAGAACAAAACTGATTGTGAAATAGTATTATTGGAAGTCTCAATATATAGATATGAAGATTCAATTTTATTATATGAGGTAGATCAGATATATTTAAGTTTCAATAGATCAGAATTAATAATTGAACATTCACTAAAAAAGGAGAAAATCAATGATTGATAATGTAAAAATAATTTCTATTAATGAAGGTGTAACAAAAGGTGTTGTTAAAGAGGATCCGAAATCAAGAAAATCTGATTTCTTACCCCCACCGGCTCCAAAACCACCTGTCCAAATAGATAATAAAAATTAATCATCGAAAACGTAACTCTGATGATAAAATTTAATTTAACCCCAGCATTTATGCTGGGGGCTGGAATAAGTTGTTGAACTTTAGCTCTGAAATAAATTTTCAATAGCCACCTGCTTTAGCTGGTGGACAATAGGATTCATTTATTTAT
>JAPLFM010000239.1 GCA_026390675.1 Candidatus Kapaibacterium sp.
AACTGCATTTATTTTGAAATCTTTATCAAATACTCGTTTTGTTTGCTTTACCATTTTAATTCCTTTTTAGTTTTTATAAAACTCAATTTAATGATATTTTATCTCTTTTCCTAATGTCTACTAAAATGGGGGAATATCAGTCAATATAGTCACCAATTAATTTACCCTTATAAATGGAAAACAACATATACAAAGTATTATTTGTTTTAAGTAATTTATATGTTATCTTGCAATCAATAAATAATATAAATGATGGATTCTGTTTAATTTCATATCTAATTTCAATTGAATCTTTATTTATAAATAAATGTAATAAATTTTGACATTTATAAATATACTGTTTATGAAAATCATTCATTGACAAAGTGTCTAAATTATAAAGTTTATTCTTTTCGCTACTAAGAACTTTAATAAATTCATTTTTCAAAGTTAACAACTTAATTTTTTCATTTAATACATCTAAAATTTGATTTTTATATTCAATTTTAAAAAGTGAATCTATATCTTTTGGATTATTATTAATAAAAACTTGGGATTTTAAATTGTAAATGTTTACAAATATTATAATAACTATTACTAAGCAAATTAAAAATGATTTTTTCATATTTTTCTCAAATTTATTTTAATGAAAAATTATATTGATTTACAATAATTATTCAAACCAAATCCTGTAGTATCAAACTCGATATATTCCATTAAAAAGCTACTTGAATTATGTTTCCATTGACTTTTTATTTTAATAGAATAATCTGAAGTATTTGTACCTGTGATAGAAGTTAATGCCCCATTATAATTGTAATTGTATTTCTTTAAAGTTGAAGCACTAGATGTAGTTGTATTTACTAATCTATTTGAATGTATTTCTACTTTAACCACCATAAAGTTATTATATATCTATTTTTAACTTACTTCACTTATAAATTCGAAAAGAAATGAAAGTTTATAAATAATTTTCCACATAATTATGTTTGGCACAAACATTGAAATATGTAATATATAAAAAAGATTTATTATATACAAATTATGGTAGGAAGCTTATGAACACTACATTCTACAATTTAGATAACAAATTCAATAGTCTATTATTGAACAAATGGTTATTATTAACATTAATATTGTTTACATTTACACTTCTTAGCTGTAATCGTTCTTCTTCGGTAAGAAGTTATAATAAAACTATGGCTAAAAAAGTTAATAGAGAAGAAGCAATTATTGCAGATAATAAAAAAGAAGATGATTCAAAAGAGAACATAAAATCTTCTGAATTTGCAGAGCTTACCAAAAAAATGAAAAATGAGCCAAAAATAGATGAAGTACCAACTAAAAAACTACCAACTTTAGTTGAACAATTAGGAAAACTAAATGAAGAACAAATAAATATCAAAAGCAAAATGTCAGATATTTCTTTAGAAATGACAAATGTCAAAACTGATGTAAAAGAAATAAAAGGTACTTTGGACGAGATTAAAAATGCAATAAATACATATTACAATAATAAACCTCGTGAAGCTGTAACTGGTATTAAGCCAAAATTAGACGAAAAGAAATCTGAAAATGATGAAAATTCAAAAATAATTTCTTATGATGAATTTGCTCAAAAAGATAACAAGAAAAAAGATTATGTGCTACTTTCTGATGAAGAAATAAAACCAAAAGCTAAGCATGAAGTAGAAAAAAGGAAAGTAAAGAAAGTAGTTAAAGAAGTTGCAAATGATGATATTAAACCAAAAAAAGAGAAACGTATTACTACTGAAGATAGGAAAGCATTAGCAAAAGCAATAAAAGACAAACTTGCCAATGATCAAATTGCTGAAGATAATACACCAATAGCAAATAATGGAAGACCAGATGCAATAGAATTTAAAACTGCAATGTCAAAAATATCTAAAAAAGATTATATCTCCGCATTGAACGATTTGCAAGCAGCAATTAAAAAAGAGAAAGATGTAGTTAAAAGAAGTGAATGTAATTATTGGATAGGTGAATCTCATTATGGATTAAAACAATTTGACAAGGCTATAGAGTCATTTATGAAAGTAATCAATACTGTTAGAAATTCAAGACAGGATGATGCTCAAGCAATGCTTGCTGAATCACAAATGAGAGCAGGTATGTCTGACAAAGCTAAGCAATCATTTTCGGCTTTGATAAACAAATATCCAGATAGTGAATTTGTACCAAGAGCAAGAAAAATGTTACAACAACTCTAATCTAAAAGGTCTGGTCTAAGCTTTTGAGTTTTTAAAATGGATTCTTTTTCTTGCCAAGCAGATATTTTTTTGGGATCGCCTGAAAGTAAAACTTCAGGCACTTCCATACCTTTATAATTTGAAGGGCGAGTGTATTGAGGTGCTTCAAAAATACCATCCATAAATGAATCGTCCAATGCTGAAGTAGAATCGCCAAGAACGTTTGGAAGTAATCTAATTACCGAATCAGTAATTGTCATTGCAGGAATTTCACCTCCACTAAGTACAACATCTCCAATTGAAATCTCTCTTGTAATTAATACATCTCTTACTCTTTGATCAATACCTTTGTAATGTCCACAAAGAATAATTAAATTTTGTTTTAAAGATAACTCATTAGCAATTGATTGATTTAATACCTTGCCTTCTGGAGCAGTATAAATAATATCATCATAATTTCTTTCAGATTTTAGCTTTTCTATACATTTAAAAATAGGCTCACACATAATTAGCATACCCGCAGCACCACCGTAAGGGTAGTCATCAATATGACCAAATTTATTATCAGCAAATTTGTGCAAATCATGAATAACAATTTTAGCCAATCCTTTTTCTTGAGCAATCTTAACAATACTTGTACTCAGAAAAGAATCAAAAATATCAGGAATAGCTGAAATAATATCTATTCTAATTAACTCACTCAATTTCTTCATTCTCTTCTTCGGTATTATTAAGTAAATCCATTAATCCAGGCATAACAAATATTTCAATTGTTTTGCTTTCAATATCTCTAATTTTAATTACTTGGTCAATAATTGGAATAGGTAAATTACCTTTTGGAGTTTGAACTAGCCAAACATCATTTGCTGGCATTTCCCATTCTTCAATTATTTTACCTATTACTTCTTTTGTATCAACATCAAGAACACTAAAACCTATAAAATCACTTAAAAAATCACTGTTTTCTATATCATTAAGGTTTTTTTCTTCAGAATATATAGCCATTTCTTTAAGTTCTTTTGCTAAGTTATCAGATGTAACTTCTTTAAGTTGCAAAATAGCAGTATCTTTTTGTCTTTTCCAAGATCTAATTATATAATCTTTACAAAAATTTTCACTAAAACCAATTTTTAGAACAGTATCATTTTTTATTTTTTTTAGTTTTTTGGGAATATCATCTACAAAAAGTTCACCATTAAAACCTCTAATTCCTGTTATTCTTCCTAAATATTTTAAACTCATTTATTTCTCCAAAAATAAAGTAACTGGTCCATCATTTATTAAATGTACCTTCATATCTGCCCCAAATTTACCACTTTCTACTTTTAATTTACTATCTTGTTTGGTTTTCTCAATAAAATAATTATATAAGGGCTCTGAATGCTCAGGTTTAGAAGCATCAATAAAACTAGGTCTAAATCCTTTTTGAAAATTACCGTATAAGGTGAAATTTGAAACAATTAATATTTCACCTGCAATATCAATAAGACTTTTATTCATCTTATTATCATCATCATTGAATATTCTTAGGTTGATTAATTTGTTTACTAACCAATCAGCATTTTGTTTTTCATCAAAATTTTTAATTCCTAGTAAAACAACCAAACCCTTACTAATACTAGAATATATATTATTATCAATAATAATTTTAGCTTCTGAAACCCTTTGAACAATTAATCTCATAAATATTCTTTTTTATTTGCAAAAATTTTAAGTATATTGAAAAATATTTCTTTAGTAACATAATAAAATAATGTATTTTTCAAGTAAAATAGAAATTGATCCAACACAAATTACTTTAATTAAAGCAATTAACCAAGCTTCTGTTTTTCAAACTTTGTTTTCTTCATTGATTGATGAAAATAAAAAGTATGAACAAGAAACTTTTTCTGCTATTACTATTTTAGATCAAATTCACGATGGATTAGAAGAATTAAAAATTAAAAATACTATCAGACTAGCTGTTGATAATATTAACTATTTTATAGATCTCAATTCAGAAGATGATGATTTGTATAAAGCTATAGCAACAGTTAGAAATAATGTAGATCCGTATGGGTCAAAATATTTTGAAAATATTTTCTTAGTTTTAGAACATTTAGATGATAACTTTAAATATGTTATTGAAATTAGAATTAAACGAACTCATAAAGTTAGTGAATATCCAATTAAAATACACATTAATGCACTTATAAATGACTTTGAAATAAAAACTGATGATTATAATATTGAATTAGATAATAAATTGGCAAATATTTTTACAAACCAAGAAAGTTATGATGATTATGTAAATAAGAAAAAACAAGCTTATGATAAATTTGTTAAGAAATTTTTTAAGACAATAGGTAAAAAAATTAAAGTTGATGGTATTAAATGTTATTCAGATATAAGAATAATTAGACCAATATCAAAAATAGATAACTTAGAAGATGTTAAATTTAGCAACAAAGCCCATTCAATTTTTTATGGGTATCCAAACTTTTTAAACAATTTTTATTATGCTACCAAATGGTTAGACTATTGTTTTAATAATAAAATTAAATTTACAAATTTGAAAGTGGTTGATGGCATTGGTTTTAAAGTTTTATCTATTTCAGATATTGGAATAATTTGTTCAAACTATAATACTTTTAACACTAATCTCGAATTCGAACCATTCCAAAGTTCATTTGTGAAATATTTTAAGAAGAATCAATATATTAATAAATTACTTAGTGTTATTAAAGAAACTGAAGATTCTAATGAAGAATTTTATGGAGAAAGTTATAGTTGGCTAAAAACTGAGGAATCATCTCAAGATATAAAAATGAGAATCGTATCCACAAGACGAAGTTTCTAATTACTAAATTAAACTTACATTTAATTTCTTGCGTCTTATAACCAAATATAAAACTTTGCAGTAATTTAAAGTAAATATCTGGAAATTGTGAATGAAATTAAAATATCTTGTTCTTGTAATTGTTTTCCTAACCTTCTACAATTTATCCTACTCTCAATTTGGTAAAAACAAAGTTCAATATGAAAAATTTGAATGGAAGTTTATTGAATCAAAACATTTCGATGTTTATTTTCACAAGGGAGGAGAATATTTAGCAAATTATACTGCATTCGAAGCAGAAAAGGCATTACTTAAAATCCAAAATGGTTTGAATTATAAACTTAATACTAGAATTTCAATTGTAGTATTTAATTCACACAATCAATTTCAACAAAATAATATTATTTCAAGCTTTCTATCTGAAGGAATAGGTGGGGTAACTCAACTTTATAAAAATAATATTGTAATACCATTTCAAGGAGATTATGAGCAATTTTATCATGTTATTTTTCATGAATTGGTACATGGCGTTTTAAATGATATGTTTCACGGTGGAACTCTTCAATCATCAATGTCTAATGGTGGTTTTTTTATTCCTTCTTGGTTGAATGAAGGTTTAAGTGAATACTTAAGTTACGAAGGAATGGATGCTCATACAGACATGTTTATGAGAGATATGGCTGTAAGTGAAAATTTAATGCCATTAAATAGACTAGATGGTTATACTCAATACAGAGCAGGACAAACATTTTATTGGTATGTAGCAGATAAATATGGTAAAGAGAAAGTTGGTGATTTTATTAATAGATTAAAAATTCATAAAAATGTAAATGCTGCTTTTGAATCTACTTTTAAAATGAGTTTTGAAGATTTTTCAGAAAAATGGCAGAAAGATGTTAAAAAATATTTTTTACCTGATTTGGATTTATTCAAAGATGTAGATGATTATGCTGTTCCTGTTGCTAAACGTAAAAAAATGAAGAATTTTTATAATTCTGCTCCTGCTATTTCACCTGATGGTGAAAAAATGGCTTTTATTTCTGATAATGCTGGTGTTTTAGGTATTTCTGTAATGAAAATTGATGATAATAAAAGTATAAAAAATCTTATAAGTAGTTTCAGAAAACAAGATTTTGAAGATTTAAACATTTTGTCACCCGGTATATCTTGGAATGATAAAGGTACAAAAATAGCTATATCAGCTAAAGCTGGTGGTGAAGATGCTATTTTTTTAGTAGATGCTGAATCAGGTGATTATGACAAACTTGTTTTTGGTTTGAAATCGATTGAATCAGTTCAGTGGTCTCCAGATGGTACTATGCTGGCTTTTTCCGCTCAATCAGACGAAAAAAGCGATATTTACATTTATAGTTTTGTTAAAAAGAAGATTGAAAATATTACAAACGATTTATTTTCGGATCTTAGACCGACTTGGTCGTTAGATTCCAAAAGCATTTATTTTATTTCTGATAGAACAGACAACTTATTAATGGATAAAAATAAAAGTAATTTTAAAATGTGGAATTACAATCCTGACAATTCTGATATTTATAATATTAGTTTGAACGAGAAAAAAATTAAAAGAATAACTTTTGACCCAGAAAACAAAAAATCTTCAATTTCTGTTTCTATTGATGCCGATAAAATGTTATTTGTTTCAGATAAAAATGGAAT
>JAPLFM010000001.1 GCA_026390675.1 Candidatus Kapaibacterium sp.
AACCCAAAAGCATAATAAAGTTTACCTAGCAATTAGTAATGAATGTAACCGGTTACTTGCAAACTGTATCATATATTATAATTGCGTGTTACTCTCATTTTTGATTAATTATTTGGATAAAAAGTAAAGACAAAGAGCTGTATGAATTGATAACACGTCTCGCTCAAGTTGCTTGACAGCATATCAATATGATTGGAAAGTTTCAGTTTCTGGAAAATAAAAAGATCATTGATATAAAATTATTCATAGGCAATTTAATGGATGATTTAAGAAAGGATTTTAAGCCATTGAGGCCAAAGAATAAGCATACAGCTAAAAACTCCTAACAAGGCCCATTCCTCAGGCAATCAACAAGTTTCGAAGAGAATCATTACCGGCTGATATAGGTTTTTGATAGAGTATGGCATCGCAATGCTATCCCATAATAATGGTGGGTATCTAAGATAAAAAGCCATTAAATTCAAAAATAGATTTTATTCTTGTAGGCCGCTTACAGCTAGGGCTAAGGATGTGTCGAGAAACAAATTGTCCCTATTTGAAATTAACCCCTTATTGCAAGTATTTTTGATACTCTTTTATTATATGCAGATATAGCTTGAGGACTTCCTTTACCATATTTTTCTTAAACTTTTAAAACAATAGGAGATGTTTTAGCATTTCTCTTAAGTTCTTGCTCTAGTATTTCATATTGATTAGCCTTTACCAGTGTTTTATAATAATTTGCTACTCGCTCTTCAAGTTGCTTCCCATTACTCGAATCCTGATCTAGCTTTATCTTTTTAGATTTTCTGTGAGAAGATTCTTCTACTTCTTCTGCCCAATTAACATGCTTTAAATTATCTTTGAATGCAACTTCTTTTCAAGTTACAAAATTTGATTTAATTAAATTTTATTTCAATCCCAAAGATTATTTTAAATCTCATCAATAGCCATAGGAAAATTATTATGACCTAGAATATCTATATTATTGACTGAGCTAGTAAGATCAGTAACAAAGATTAACCCAATCAAAGGTAAAAGCAGGCCAACTTCATTACTTTTTTGTAAGAGATCTAAGTAACCTAATTCAGTGCTGGTTTTTATAATCATTTTCTGATCAAAAAGTGATTTATCTGGTAAAATTAAATTTATTTCTACTAAATCCCTATTTATTACATCAGAAACGGAAGCAGTATTTTCTTTATTAACTGTTTCAACTTCTTCACTCTGCTTAGCTTGATCAGCCTCGAATTTCTCTCGCGGAGAGAGATAAGTTTTGTTTTAATTTATCTTGCTCATAATTATCCTGTCGTTTTTGCAATGAATCTATAAGTTTTAAAATGATTTGAACTGGGGAAGAACGCATTACTTGTTCTTTTAACCATTCAGGTAAGAGATCAAGCCATAAGAAAATCGTAGATTAGATTCTTTAGCCAGATTATTAGAAGGTAAAAGTACGTGTGCTGCGGTTTATTTTGATGGAGAAAGAGTATTAATTTCCTCTAATACAATACATGAAAGTAGTAGAACCGAGGAACAAAATCAAGATATAAGCCTAATTACAAGGACTGTTAAGTATTTTAGCGAATATAGTA
>JAPLFM010000224.1 GCA_026390675.1 Candidatus Kapaibacterium sp.
GGCAAAAAATATTGATGTAATTTAACAAAAAACGCACTTTGGAAAACTTATTTGGAAATTTTTTCCAAAACTTACTTTGGTTTTGGTTCATTCTCCCCTTGGGGAGAAAAAAAGTGGGGTTCTTAATTGGTTGTTTGTAAAATTAAAAATATACCCTGAAACTAGTTCAGGGTGACAGAAGAAAAAAGACTGAAAAATGACAGAAAAAAACATGAAAAAACGCTAAATCACTGCAAAAATTGAAGTGACTATAATCCAACAATTTGGAAAACAAAAAGAAGTATAAAAAAATATCGTCTAAATAGACAAAAAACACACTTTGGAAAACTTATTTGGAAAATTGCGACAGCAATTTGTCTTCCGCCATCTTGAATTTGTATTTGTTTTTAAGAAATTTAAATGAAGAATAATTAATTATCGGCGTAATATGACCAAAAAACGAACTTTGGAAAACGGAATTGGAAAATTTTTCCAAAATATTCCAAAAATCATAATTAAAGTTTTAACGAAATTACTATAAATGAAATACAACTAATATTGAATGTATGATAATGTTTGTGAAATTGACAATAATTTGATTAATTTTGAGATGTAGTAATTTCAAAATCAAAAAATCATTTGTGAATTATAAAACTTTATTAATATTATTTCTTCTTTTTAGTGCAATTGCCAACTCTAAGTGGTCAGCACCACTTAATTTACAATTACTTAATTCAGAGGCTGATGATTTTGCACCTCAATGGAATAAATCAGAGAATTTGCTCTATTTTAATTCAGAAAAAAGTGGTTACAGCAAATTTTATACTTACTCATTTGATTCTTTAAATAAAGTAAAACTTGTGAAAGGTGGGATAAATAAAGAAAAAAACAATCAGTCTTTTATTACTTTTGATTATCAAAATTCTACTGCATATTTTTCAACTTTCAAACAAGCTGGTAGAAAACAAGTATTAAATATTTTTAACTCACGATTTGAAAAGTCAGCTTGGAATGAAGGATCATTAATTAACGAGTTTTCATCAGATTTTTTTACTTCTCATCCTTCAATTAGCCCAAATGGTAAAACAATTGTTTTCTCAACATCAAGAGCAAATAAAGATAAAGAAACCGACTTGTATTCAGCGTTTAAGGAGCAAGATGGCACTTGGTCAGAACCTCAAGCCATCAAGGAATTGAATTCGGAGGGTAATGAGATAACTCCATTTCTAGCATCTGATGATACTCTTTATTTTTCATCTGATGGATTTGATGGTAGTGGTGGATATGATATTTATTATTCAATTAAAGTGCAAGGAGAGTGGCAAAAGCCAACTCCTTTAAGTGAATTTAATACTGAAAACAATGAATCTGACTTTGTTTTGATCAATCCCAATCATTGTATATTTGCTTCAGACAAATTAGGTGGTAAAGGCAAATTAGATCTATATGAATCTAAAATGATAATTGAAAAAAGTCCAATAAATGAAAATGACATAAAACTTTCTTTGGAATCATATACAAGTGTTATCAGAACTAGTAATAATTACTCATATAGCTTGAATGGACTATCGCAATACTTATTCTTCAAAGAAAATTCAGCTGATATTGAAATGCCTTCGGCACAAATAAATATTGGAGATTTCAAATTTTCAATTTATGATTTTAATTACAAAATAGGTACTTCTATAATTGCTGATAGGCTCAAGAAAAGTCCTGATTCTAAAATAAAAATATCTGCTTGGACACCTGAAATTATTGAATTGAAAAATGACAACAAGGAAAACAGTAAATATATAGCAGATTCTAGAATTAAAAAGTTGTTTGAAATTTTTGAATCTTATGGAATTGATAAGAATAGGTTTGAAGTTAATTTTAACTATTTCAAACCCACTGAAAAAGAAAAATACGATTACTTGTTTTTAAGTTCAAATAACAATCATATCTTCGATTTCATAGAAAACAAAAAAGATAGCATTACAATTGAACCAGTTATTTTAAAATTAATAGTTAATGTCAATCCAGAAAATCTTTTGAATGATGTTGCAGTTAATATTAAAAATGGAGATAAAATTATTGAAACAAATAAAGTTACGAAATATAAAAACGAGTTTGATATTAATCTAAAAGATCAAGTACACCAAATAAATGAATTAGATTCAATTAATGTGGTTGCATCTTTAAAAAACAAAGTTTCAAATTCTAATTTTATGGTAATGCATAATGAATCAAAATCTCAGGAAATAGTAGATTACGAAAGTAATAGATATTATGTTTATACAATTATGGCAGTAAACCAGTCGCATTTTATAAATACTGAGTCACTTAATTATATCAAAGAAAAGACTAATGATTTAAATTTAGACAGGATTAAAATATTTTCAACATTTACTGAACTTAGCAAAGAATTAGCTGAATCATTAGTTAGATTTTTAAAACTAAAATCCAACAAACAAATCATTAAATCAGATAAATTATCAGATTATGAATATATCAATAATCACTTGTTTAGGATTTATATACCAGTGGAGTAGAAATTAAAGAACAATTTCTCCTAAAGCAATTTTATTAATTGCTTCAGCATATATTTTATGTTCTATTTCTAGCACTTTTAATTGAAGAGTTTCAGGGGTGTCAGTATCTAAAACAATCACTTTGCCTTGAAGTAAAATTTTCCCAGTGTCATATACTTCATCAACTAAATGAATTGTTGCACCGCTTTCTTTTTCTTTGGATTCAATTACAGCTTTATGAACGTTCATGCCATACATTCCTTCACCACCAAATTTTGGAAGTAATGCTGGATGAATATTGAGTATTCTGTTTTTATAATGTTTAAGTAGTAATTTGCCAATTTTACGCATATAACCAGCAAGGATAACTAAATTTATACTACTTTGTTCAAAAGCTTTTATTATTGCTTCATCTAACTCATCTTGAGAGGGGAATTGCTTACTACTAATATGATAAGTTTTCAAGCCAGCTAACTCCCCACGATGTAAAATATATGCTTCAGAGTTATTTGAAATTACAACAGCAGGAATAGCATTTACTTCTCCTGACTTACATTTATCAACAATTGCTTGCATATTGGAGCCACTATGCGAACCTAAAAAACCTAAAATTAATTTTTCCATTTATTCTAATATTTCTAATTCTACTTCAGCTGTTCCTTGCTTTATATAATCCAAAGTTTCAGCTGCTTTTTTAGTTAAATCAATTATTCTATCATCCACATATGGACCCCTATCATTAACTTCAACAATTATGCTTTTTCCATTTCTCAAATTAGTAACTTTAACTCTTGTACCAAATGCTAAAGTTTTATGGGCTGCAGTTAAATTACCTTGAGAATATATTTCCCCATTAGCTGTTTTTCTTCCCTCAAACATATCTGCATAAAAAGAAGCTATTCCTTTTAACTTTGTTCCAACAGGTAGTGTTTCCCCTTTTCCTTTTATTATTCCAACACTGGAGTTAGAACTAAACCTTACAGAAGGAGAACAAGAAGACAAAATAAGAAGCAAAACCAATAAATACAAAATATTTTTCATAACAATATTTAATCTAAAATAGTGCCATTTGTTTATTATTTATTCAAAATAGAGAATTATTGAATATTTTATATTACTTGATTCCAATACCTTTATAATATACATTTTCAGATTTAATACTTTCTCTATCTAGGCAATTTTTCCCATCAATCACAACTTGAACATTATGATCCAACAATTGCTTTCCAGTAATTATCTTAAACTCTTTATGGTCAGTAGCTAAAACAATTGCATAAGATTTGTCTAAAAGTTCATCAATACTAGAACAAGTACTCATTTCAGGAAAATATGGGTCGTAAATTTCAAGTGCTGCACCTTTTTGAATTAAAATTTCTTTTAATTCAATCGAAGGGCTTTCCCTAATATCACCAACATTAGCTTTATAACTCATTCCAAGTAGTCCAATCTTTGTTCCATTAATTGTTCTTTTATAAATATTAAGTCCATCAGCTAGTAAATCAATTGTATATGCAGGCATTGAATTATTAATTTCTCTTGCTAATTTTAAAAATTTATGATCAAATCCACTTTGTTTTGCTCTTTCAATCAAATAATATGGATCTACAGGAATACAATGTCCTCCTACTCCACAGCTTGGAAAGTGAGGCATAAATGCAAATGGTTTATTAGAAGCACCTTCAATTACTTTTTTTAAATCAATTCCTAATACATCAAAAGATTTAGCTAATTCATTTACAAAAGCAATATTAATATCACGGAAAGTATTTTCAATAATCTTTGTAGCTTCAGCAGTTTTTAAATCAGGCATTTCATTTACTTGCCCAATAATGACACTTCTATAAAAATCAGCTAGCTTTTTAGTTGTTTCTAAACTAGTAGAACCAATGTTTCTTGGTATATTATAAACATTCCATTTAGCATCACCCGGATTAATTCTTTCAGGACAATGTGCTACATCAAAATCAAGCCCAGCTTTAAGATTAGTTAATTCTTCCAAAATAGGAATTACAATCTCATCACAAACACCTGGGTTGATTGTAGATTCAATTATAACAGACTGCCCTTTTACAAGATATTTTGCAATTATTTCACAAGCTGATTTTACTGGTGTTAAATCTGGTGTATAATCATCTAATACTGGTGTTGGAACACAAACTATATAAACATCAGATCCAGACAAAATAGCACTTTCGTTTGAAACTTCAAGATTAGTGGTTTTCAAATCTTCAGCACATTGTTCGTCATCAATAGGACTAATTCTATTTTTTATTTTATTAACTTTATCTAAACTTAAATCATAGCCAACTGCATTATAATTAGTATTCTTTGCAATTGCACAGGCTAATGGCAATCCAACATAGCCCAAACCTAAAACTGATATTTTCATTATTTTAACTTTTACTTTTTAACTTATTAAATTTTACACTTCATACTATTTAAACACCTCTAGTGTTTGGTTCCCAAATAAACTTATGCATTTGTAGTTGTAATCTAATTGGGTAGTTATGTTCCAAAATCCAATTAGAAAGTTCTACTGGTTCGATTTCGCCAAATACTGGTGAAAATAAAATAGTTTTAACTTTAGTAAATAAATCAAATTCTCTACACCTATCTAAAGCCCAATCAAAATCAATTTTATTTCCAATTACAAATTTTACTTCATCATTAAGATTTAAATAATTTATATTTCCATAATTATTCTTCCTACTCATATTAGAATTTGGACATTTAATATCCATTATTTTAAATGCTCTTTTATCTACTCTTGAAATATCAGCTTGACCATTGGTTTCAATTACTACTTCATAACCTTTATCAGAAGCAAGTGTGATGAAATCAAAAATATCATCCTGCTCTAAAGGTTCGCCTCCTGTTAGCATTAAAAATTTGCATTCATATTTTAAAATACTATTAAATATTTCTTCACCAGTCATTCTATTAACAATTTCTTTTTTATCAAGTGCATAAGGGGTATCACACCATGAACACCTTAATAAACAACCTTGCAGTCTAACAAAAATACAAGGTAATCCAGCTCGAGTTCCTTCTCCTTGAATAGAATAAAATATTTCATTAACATTAAATCTTAATTCTCTTGCTTTTCTCATTTTTAAATCTTTTGTAAATTCAATTCTTACAAAGTTAATAATTAATTGATAAAATTTATCATTGTCATTAAAAATCAATTCTAAATCTAATTCTAAAATCAAAAAAATTTAGTTAGATTAAAATAATTAAATACAAAAAACGACTAAACGAAACTTACAATTTTTTTCTTTAGCTAAAGATAAGTAAATTTGTATATAAGTATTTTGTAATTTTAAGAATTTTAATTTAATTGGCGGAGAAAATATAAATGGCACAACCATTACATTTAACAGATGCAACTTTTGATACGGAAGTAATCAAATCAGATTTACCAGTTTTAATAGATTTTTGGGCTGCTTGGTGTGGACCATGTAAGATGATTGCACCTTATATTGAAGAATTATCAAATGAATTTGAAGGTAGAGCAAAAATTGCAAAATTAGATGTTGATAACAATCAAAATACTGCAATGAATTTTGGTATTCGTTCTATTCCTACTTTGCTAATTTTTAAAGGTGGAAATGTAGTTGATACAATTGTAGGAGCAGTTCCAAAACAAACAATTATGGACAAGTTAAATTCTCACATTAACTAAATTATGGCAAGACCAGAAAGAGCAAATGAAGAATTAATTCAAATTGCGTTAGATAATTTACCCTTATGGAAAAGAAAAGACGAAACTTTTGAAAAAGAGATTGTTGCTTCCAATTTCGCTGGTATTATAGGAGTTGTAAATTCTATAGCGTTAATTTCGGAAACAATGGATCACCATCCAAACTTATTGATATATGGTTGGAACAAGTTAAAAATTACTTTAACTACTCACGACCTTGGTGGATTGACTAGACTAGATTTTGAATTGGCAAAAAAAATTGATGATTTAAACTTTTAAATTTTTAGAGGAAATTACTTATGAGTCCGTTTATAACAGACGTAGTAGCTCGTGAAATTTTAGATTCGCGTGGGAATCCAACAGTTGAAGTTGAGATTAGATTAGAAGATGGTTCTATTGGCGTTGCTGCTGTACCATCTGGAGCAAGTACAGGTGAACATGAAGCTCATGAACTAAGAGATGGAGATGCTACAAGATACCTCGGTAAAGGTGTAAGTAAAGCTGTAGATAATGTAAATGAAATTCTTGCAGAATTAATTGAAGGACAGGATTCTACTGACCAAAATACTATTGATTCTATATTAATTGAAGCAGACGGAACTGAAAATAAGACTAAATATGGTGCTAATGCAATTTTAGGTATATCATTGGCAGCTGCTAAAGCTGCTGCAAACTATTACAAAACACCTTTGTATAGATATCTTGGAGGTGTAAGAGCTAATACATTACCTACTCCAATGATGAATATTATTAATGGCGGAAAACACGCCGACAATAATGTTGATATACAAGAATTTATGATTATTCCGGCAAGTGCACCTACTTTTGCTGAAGGATTAAGAATGGGTGCAGAAGTTTTCCATAGTTTAAGAAAAGTACTTCAAGCAAAAAATTTAAATACTTCTGTTGGTGATGAAGGTGGCTTTGCTCCTAATTTAAAATCCAATGAAGAAGCATTTGATGTAATTTTAGAAGCAATAGAAAAAGCAGGATACAAACCAGAAGAAGACATTTTATTGGCTGTTGATGTTGCATCAAGTGAAATGTTTAAAGATGGAATGTATAAAATGTACAAATCTTCGGGCCAATTACGTTCTGCTGACGAAATGATTGAATGGTATGCAGGTCTTTGTGAAAAATATCCTATAATTTCAATTGAAGATGGGTTAGCTGAAAATGATTGGGAAGGCTGGGCAAAATTAACTACTACTTTGGGTGATATTCAATTAGTTGGTGATGATATTTTTGTAACAAATCCTGAATTTTTGGATAGAGGTATTGAGGAACAAGTTGCTAACTCAATTTTAATTAAAGTAAACCAAATTGGAACTTTAACTGAAACTCTACAAACTATAGCGCTGGCACAAAGATTTGGGTATAACACTATTATTTCTCATCGTTCTGGAGAAACTGAAGATACTTTTATCGCAGATTTAGCTGTTGCAACTAACGCAGGTCAAATAAAAACTGGTGCTCCAAGCAGAAGTGACCGTGTTGCAAAATACAATCAACTACTAAGAATTGAAGAATCTCTTGGTAATGGTGGAATTTATGCAGGATTTACTCCATTTGAATTTTAAGAAATTGAGATTAATGGTTGTTCAATTTTTGATTACAAGAAATTATTTTTAAATTTAAACAATAATTATTATGATAGTATTTGGTACAGATGGATGGCGTGGAATAATTGCACGAGACTATACTTTTGAAAATTTAGGGATTGTTGCTTTAGCAACAGCTAAATATCTTCAAAAAATTGTAGCTCCTGGTAAGAATCCGGCTGTAGTAATTGGATATGACACAAGGTTTATGTCTAAAGAATTTGCTTATGAAGTTGCACAAATTTTAGCGTCACAAAATGTAATTGTGCATTTAACTGATAGTTTTTCTTCAACACCTCAAGTATCTTTTCATACAAAACAAAAGGGTGCTGATTTAGGATTAGTTATAACAGCAAGTCACAATCCACCAATTTACAATGGTTACAAAGTTAAAGGTAGTTTTGGCGGTCCTGCAACACCTGATCAAATTGCAGAATTAGAGATTCAAGTTAAGAAAATCGAAAAAAAACCACAAACAGTAAAATTCAAAGATTTTGACACTTATTTAGATAATAGACAAATTAGACTATTCAATGCTAAAGAGTCCTATATTAGATATATAAAAAAGAAAATTAATATCAGTTTAATCAATGAATCTGGCTTTAATATAATTTATGATCCTATGTATGGAGCTGGCATTAATACTATAAAGGAACTTTTACCTAATGCTAAAGAAATACATGGTGATTTCAATCCTTCATTTGGTGAAATAGACCATCCAGAACCTATTCAAGAATGTTTACTAACTTTGATTGATGAAATCAAAGCTAATAAATATGATATTGGTATTGCTACTGATGGTGATGCTGATAGACTTGGTGCAATTGACGAAGATGGTAATTTTGTTGATTCTCATAAGATATTTATGATTTTGCTTAAATATCTTTATGAACATAAGAAGAAACGTGGAGCTGTTGCCAAAACAGTATCACTAACAACCATGGTAGATATGTATTGTGAAGATAAGCAAATTCAACTTTTTGAAACACCTGTTGGATTTAAATATATTGCTAAACTAATGGTAGATGAAAAAATACTAATTGGTGGAGAAGAATCTGGTGGGCTTGGTACTATGATTCACATTCCTGAAAGAGATGGTATTTTTAATTCTTTATTACTTTTGGAAGCAATGGCTGTTCAAAAGAAATCATTGAAAAAACTGTGCAAGGAACTTGATGAGGAATTTGGAAGCCATAGATATTTAAGAAGAGATGTCAAAGTTACAAATACTCAAAAGAAAGCAATAATTGCTGCTTGTGAAAAAAATCCAACTGAACTAGGAAGATTTAAAATCAGGAAAATTGATAAAAAAGATGGCTACAAGTTTTTTGTTGATGCTGGTTGGCTTTTAATTAGACCTTCTGGGACTGAACCTTTATTTAGATTCTATGCTGAAGCAGATTCATTATCAACTGTAAACGAGCTTCTTGATGAAGGATTAAAACTAAAATAATTTTACTTCTCAAAGCCACTTGTAAAGGTGGCTTTGTTTTTATATAATCTTTATATTTATAATAGTCGAAAATAATAACTATTTAATTTAATGAATTTTATGAAGATACCAACTTTTAATGATATTAAAATTGCTCATTCTAGAATTAAGAACTCAATAAACCATACTCCCATTATGAGTTCTTCTTATATAAATAGTATTACTAATTCTAAAATTTATTTTAAATGTGAAAATTTCCAAAAAATTGGTGCTTTTAAGTATAGAGGTGCAACAAATTCCGTTTTATCTTTGACTGATGAAGAAGCTTTTTCTGGCGTAGCAACTCATTCCTCTGGAAATCATGCTCAAGCTTTAGCATTGGCAGCTTTAAAAAGAAATATAAAAGCTTACATAGTAATGCCAAATAATGCTCCTAGTGTAAAAATTAATGCTGTGAAAGATTATGGAGCTGAAATAATTTTTTGTGAGCCAACCTTGGCAGAAAGAGAGAGTACATTAAACAGAATTGTTAAAGAAACAAATGCAAAATTTATTCATCCTTTTAAACATTTTGAAGTAATTGCAGGGCAAGGAACAGTAGCTTTAGAAATTTTTGAGGAAATAGACAATTTAGATTTGATTGTTGCTCCAGTTGGTGGTGGTGGACTAATTTCTGGAACTACTATTGCCACATTACATCTATCTCCCAGAACTAAAATTCTTGCAGCTGAACCAGAAGGAGCTGATGATGCTTTTAGATCTTTTTATGGTGACAAATTGGTTCCTTCTTTAACTCCAGATACTATTTGCGATGGATTATTAACTTCTCTTGGTGAAATTAACTTTCAAATAATCAAAAAATCTGTTTCTGAAATTTTTACTGCCAATGATTTCGAAATAATTGAAGCCATGAAAATAGTATGGGAAAGAATGAAAATCATAATTGAACCTTCAAGTGCAGTATCTTTAGCAATTATTCTGAAAAACAAAGATTATTTTAAAAATCAAAAAATTGCTATCATTTTGTCTGGAGGCAATGTTGATTTAAATAAATTGCCTTGGTAAAATAATACTTAAATTAATTTAAGTTGCAAAATATTAAATTAAATAATATTGATATTAAAAATACTACTAAAGTGTAATTAAATGCAGGATTTTATGACAAAAAAAGCTAAAAATAAAATATTAAAAAAAGCTAAAACAAAAGATTTCAATAATGAATTTCTTTCAATTGGTATTCAATCTTACAAAATGAATAAGAGATGGGAAGATTGTATAAATAGTATTTTAAGTCCATTTAATTTAAATCACAACCAATTTTATACTCTCTATTATACAAATGAACTTTTCAAGATGTTCTCTTATCCTACTCAGTCAATGATTGGCAAAGAAATTGGTTTAGAGAAAATGATGATTTCAAAAATTATTGTTCAATTAGAAAATCTAAAAATGATTGAAAAAAGAAAACATCCAACTGACACAAGAGCAAATTCAATTAATTTAACTAAAAAAGGATTTGATGTTTTGCAAAAAACTACTAAATTAAACATTGAATTTGAAAAAGAATTTTTTTCTAATGTTACTAATTTGAAAAAATTTATAAAAAACTTAAATAATTTAGTAAATGATTAACATATTAACAAATATTTCTTCTTTGGTAACTATCAATGCAAATGGAAAGCTTTTCAAAGCTGGAAAAGATATGCAAGATATTCAAGAAATCAAGAACGCTGCTATGGTTTTTGACACAAATATAATTTGGGTTGGTAAAGAATCTGAACTGGAGCAATATCTTATTGACAACCCAATAAAAGAATACAAAACAATTTCTGCTGATAATAAATGTATTATTCCAGGATTTGTAGATTCTCATACTCATATTGTATTTGCTGGAAGTAGAAGTAATGAATTTGCTAAAAGACTTCGTGGAGCTACTTATAAGGAAATTGCTGATGAAGGTGGAGGAATTCAAACTACAGTTAAAGCTACAAGAAATGCTTCGATTGATGATTTGTTTCAAAATGGAAAAACTTTTGCAATTTCGGCTATTAAATATGGAACCACAGCTCTTGAAATAAAATCTGGATATAGTTTAAATCTAGATGGTGAAATAAAACAATTAGAAGCTATCAAAAAATTAAAGGAAAATTTGCCATTATCTATAAGCTCTACATTTATGGGTGCTCATGACATTCCAATAGAGTTTCGAGATAATAAAGATAAATATATCGATTTAATTTGTGATGAAATGTTACCATTAATAAAAGAAAAACAATTGGCTGAGTTTTGTGATGTTTTTGTAGATGAAGGTTATTTTACAGTAAATGATGGGGACAAAATATTTAAAAAAGCAAGTGAATTAGGATTTAAGTTAAAGTTGCATGCTGATGAACTAGCTAATACAGAGGCTGCATCACTAGCAGCAAGATGGGATGCAGTTTCGGCGGATCACTTATTAAATGTTTCGGAAAATGGCATTCAAAATATGATTAAATCAGGTACAGTTTTCACTTTGCTTCCTGGAACAGCTTATTTTATTAGATTACCTTATGCTCCTGCAAGAAAGATTATAGATAAAGGTGGAATTCTTGCTATAGCATCGGACTGTAATCCGGGTTCTTGCTATACAGAGAATATGCAGTTAATTTTATCATTAGCAGTTATTAATATGAATATGACTGCAGAGGAAGCTCTTACTGCAGCTACATTAAATGGTGCTTATGCATTAAGAAAATCAGATGAGTTTGGCAGTATTGAAGTTGGCAAAAAGGCAAATTTTTTGATTTTAGATTCAAGCAATTATGCTGATCTGTTTTACCATTTTGGAATAAACCATGTAAAAGAAACATGGATTAGTGGAGTGCAATTTGACAAATAAATGAAAATTTATAAGATAATATTGCCAATTCTCTTTTTAACTTTTATTTCAATATATTGGTTTTTAGAAAGTTTACCTTTAGAATTTAATGTGTCTAAAAATATAATAGTTAACTCAAATCCAGAAGAAGTCTATTTGTATTTAAAAAATTTAAATAATTGGGAGAAATTTAATCCAGTTTCATCTAAAGATAAAGAAACTAAATATATTTATTCATTTACAAATGATACTATTGGGTCATCTGTTGTTTGGAATAGTGAAACTGAAGGTAAAGGAAAAGTAACATTAATTTCAATTACTAAAAACAAAATTGTTTATTCATTCAATATGGTTGAGTTAAATCAAAACACAATTGGAACTTTTTTAATTGAATCTCAAAAAAACAAAACAAAGTTAACTTGGAACCTATTTGGAAAGTTAGAAAGAAATCCAATATCAAAACTTATTGGTTTTTTTTCAGAAAATATTTTCGGATATGATATGAATATTAGTATTATCAAAATAAAAAGCAACATGGAAAACAAAAAATTTAACTAACTTTTTATTAAGCAGTTTTCTTATTTACATATACATTTGCTTGACTTGTAGGTGTTATAATGATATTTTGAATATTTACTCTCTGAGGCAAACTTGCAACATGAAGTGCAATTTCACCAATATCAGTACCAAGTAAAGGCTCCATATCTTTATAAACTACTTCTGAGCGTTCCAAATCACCATGAAATCTAACAATTGAGAACTCTGTTTCAACCATGCCTGGTTCAATGTTACACACTTTAACACCCGTGTTTATCAAATCAAGACTCATACCTTCTGAAATTGATTTTACAGCTGATTTAGAACCACAATAAACACTGCCAGATGGATATGTGACTTCTCCAGCTATTGATCCAATATTAATTATTAAACCTTTTCCTCTTTCAATCATTAAAGGCACTATTATTTTAGAAACATAAAGTAAACCTTTGATATTGGTATCAATCATTTCTTCCCAATCTGAAAGTAAAGCGTTTTGAAATTTTTCTAAACCCCTAGCCAGTCCAGCATTATTAATCAAAACATCGATTTTTTTCCAATTATTATCTAAATTATTTATTTTAGAGTGTAAAACTTCATAATTTCTTACATCAGCTTGAATTATTTGAATTTCTATTTTGTATTTTTCAATTAACTCGTTTGATAAATTGTTTAATTTTTCTTCCCTTCTTGCTAGAAGAATAAGATTATATCCTGCAGATGCAAATATTCTTGCACATCCCTCTCCTATTCCTGAAGAACTACCAGTAATTAATACAATTTTGCTCATTTTGTTTTTATTCATAATTTAAAATCCAAAAATAAATAAAAATAAATAAAAAACATTGTATTAATTAATTAAAATTTTATAATTTTGTTTTTAAGAAGTATCAATACTACAAATTGTTTTTTAAATTAATTACAACTAATAATTAACTTTAATATGAAAGACAAGTTTTTGTCTTTAATCACTCATGATTTGAAAAACCCAATTTCATCAATTCAATTAATTTCAGAAGCACTATCTAAATCAAGCTCTAATTTATCAAAAGAAGAACTAGTAAATGAAATTATTGAAATAGGTGAATCTGCTAGAAATTTGCTTACTTTGTTAGATAACTTACTTGATTGGTCTAGAATTCAAGTTGGAAGTTTTCCTTTTAATCCTGAAAACATTGATTTGAATTTTATAATTCGTGCCAATATTGAACTTTTCAGAATAAATGCAATGCTTAAAAAAATTAATTTAATTGTTGAAACCGAAGAACAAATATTAGTTTATGCAGATGCAAATATGGTATCTACTGTAATTAGAAATGTTCTTTCAAATGCAATTAAATTTACACCTATAAATGGAAATATTACTACAGAAGTTAAAATAAAAGACAATCTAATTTTAGTTTCAATAAATGATTCTGGAGTTGGAATTAATGAACTTAATAAGAAAAAAATATTTAACTACAACTCTGGATTTACAACTCAAGGAACATCCAATGAAAAAGGTAGCGGAATTGGTTTAATCTTATGCAAAGAATTTATAGAAAAAAATGATGGTCGCATTTGGTTAGAAAGTAAAGAAGGCATCGGTTCAACTTTCTTTTTTACTATACCTATGAGCAAATAACAACTTTCTATTTTTGTTCTATTTCATAAACTTTGTTTTGTTTTAATAAATTAATTATTCCACGATTGCCTACTAAATGACCAGCTCCAACGACTACAAAATAAGTTTGATTTCCTTTTAACCATTCTTTGATTTTGATTGTCATATTTTCGTTTCTTTTGTAAAGTAATTTTTCCATAATAGATTTATACCCTGGAAATTCATTTTCTTCATTAATAATAATTTGTTCTATTGCTTGATCATCACCTACTTTCCAAGCATCATACATTTTTTCTACTTGTTCATTACCATCTTTCAAATCTTTAAGTGAATATTCTACAAATTCATTACTCACTTTATCAAATTCCTCAAGAATTGACATTTGATATTCAGCAGTTTCAAGTGAAATTATATTTTTTTTACCTCGAGCTTTGTCCATAAAGTATTTGTCAATACCATTTTCTGCAGATAAACCTTCACTTTTCATTGATAATTGTTGAGCCATCATAATTGCAGCCCAAGGCTTTAGTTTTGAATATACTATTTCTGGTAAACCAACTTCATCAAATAATTTGATAAGCTTTAAATAAACTTCTGGAACTAATGAACTAGCTAATGTATTAGAATCACTGTAAACCATATATTTCATCAATGACATAGGATCTACAGAATCTATATCAACTTCTACAGCTAAATTTTTAGTTTCATTAAAAGCATTTTCAATATTAATATTCAAAGGAAAAGAACCTTTTTTGCCGACATGAATAGAACCAAGTATATATACTTTAGATGTTTTAGATTTTACTTCCCATAAGAAGTTTTTAGAAAGAAGATTACTTGTAAATATAACAAATAATATAATAATTAATTTTTTGAAGTCCAGTTTTAATCTCATAAAGTAGCTCAATTATAAAAGAATGTTTAAAATAAATAAAAAAGTAACATAAATTCACCTTTTTATTAATTGGTTAATTTTTTGTTTTTTTCAACAATGCAAAACCGTAACTAATTGATATAGTATCTAAATTATACATCAAATAATCTTTAATATCTGTGGTTCTAATTATAAAGTAAGCATCCTTATTTAGCTTATTTTTAAGTAGATATTCAGTTTTATTGTTGATGTTTTTTAAATTTGAAGTTGAGTTTCTAGGCAATATCTCAGAATAAAAATAGTGAGCATAACTCTTGTATCCAAGGATTTCTATATAAGCATCTTTTCCTTTTAAGCTTTGCATAAATGAAATGGGAGTCCCTTGAGTAAAATGTTCAATTTTAGGAGCTGTAATTGGCAGAAACAAAAAAATTGTAAAAGCTACTGTTAAACTTATAATTATCAGTGCATTCTTAATATTACTGTTTTTTAAAAGTAAAAACGATGCTAATACACCCATAAAAAGAAATAGACCAATAAGTTCTTCATACCCACCCATTATGATCGGTTTAGATAAAATTAACTTTGTAAATTCATCATTTATTTTAAAAATACTACTATTTCTAAACTTTATAAATAATGGCAATCCAGCAAAAGCTAATGATAAAATTAGTCCAATAGTTAAAAACAAATATTGGAAAAACTTATTTTGCTTAATTGACTTTATATCAAGGTTATAAATGCTTAAAGCAGCTAAAAATGTAATTGGAAAATAAGCTAAAGAAGAATAATGCAAAATCTTAGTCTTTACTATTGAGAATACAATTAATACTACTGAAAGCAATATTAAATTGAGTAAATGGAAATTATCTTCACGCAATTTTAAAGATTGTAGAGCAAAGATTGATGCTGGAAAACATCCGAAAAGTAATATTATAAAATGATAATATATTGGACCGCTATGCCCTGCATCAGATGTAGTTAATAATCTTATTTGATAACTAATAAAATCATTCAATATTTCAGTTGGTGAATTTAATAATACAAAACTATACCATATTATAATTGGAATTAAAGAGATAAAGCAATATAAAATTAATCTTAGAAAAGATTTGAAATTAAATAATTTCGTTATAACTAAATATAACACTAAAGTCAAAAAGGCTAAAAGTAATCCAACTGGTCCTTTTGTGAGTATTGCTAAACCGCAGAAAAACCCTGAAATCCAAAAGAACTTTTCTACTTTCAAATTTATAAATTTATAATATAAAAATAATGAAACAAAAATAAACAAATTAAAAGTTGGATCTATTAAAGCAGTTTTAAAGTAAAAGTTTGGTAAAAATGAACCCAAATAACATAAAACCCAAAAGATCCCAAATCTTTCATCTTTTATTTTCCTACCAATATTAAACAAAAAAAACAACGTTATTGTTCCTATGATTGCATTTGGTAAACGTGCAGCAAATTCATTTATTCCAAATATATTCATTGATAAAGCTTGCATCCAAATAAATAATGGGGGTTTCTCATGAAATATTTGGTAGTTTATTTGAACAATTGAGTAATTGTTAGTTACTATCATTTCTCTGGCTGCTTCAGCAAAATTAATTTCATCCCAATCGAATAGCCTAGTACTTCCAAGATTTGAATAAAAGAGTACAAATGATAAAAGTAAAATTGCTAAATATGTTCGTAATAATTTGTTCATTTAACTATTTATTTTTTCTAAAACTTCACCATATTCATTACAAATATAGATATTTGAGAAATCTTGAAGTTGAGGTAGAATTGCTTTTTTATCTCCAACAATAGAAATAATTAAATCCTCAGTTTTATAATACTTTATTTGTGCATTAAATAAATCATCTAGATTTAAATTACCTACAGAATTAATATATTTGTCATAATAATTACTTTCTAATTTAAAATTGTCTAAATTTGAAATTATATTTAATTGTTGCTGAGTTGTTTCTGAATTTCTTAAAAAAGAGCCAAGAGTAAATTGTTTAGCTCTATTCAACTCATTTTCTTCAACTTTTTCATTTGACAAAACGTCCATTTGTTCAATAATAGTATTAATTGAATCGCCAAGACTTTCCTCTTTGAGAGTTGAAGCAATAATAAGCATATTAGTTTGTTTTAAAACACTGATTAAAGATGCAATTCCATAAGTATTACCTTTTTCTTCTCTTAGGATATTATTTAACCTAGACATAAAGAAACCACCAAAAAGTACATTTACTACTTGTAAAGCAGGGTAGTTAAAATCATTATGATTAGTTGCACTTTTACCAATTCTTAAGTTAGCTTGACCTGAATTTTCCTTATTAAATAAGTAAATAGATCTCCCTTCCTTTTTTATAATATTTGGTTTCTCTTCTAATATATTTTCATTTGGGAAATTAAAGATTTGGGTGATTTGCTCCAAAGTTTCATTTCTATCAAAGTTACCTGCAACAAAAAGACTTTTTTTCGATTGCATAATTCTTGAATGAAAACTATGACAATTACTTTTGTTTAGAATTTTTAAATCTGAAATTTTTCCTTTTTTTGATAAACCATAAGGGTGATTATTAAAGAAATTTTTCATTAATATCTGCTGACTTAAAAAATTAGTGTCAGACAAATCAAGCATAATTTCAGATTCAATTCTAGTTTTTTCTTTTTCAATTTCATTCTCATCAAATAAAGGCTTCTGAATACAGTCAGCAATTATTTCTAGTCCTCTTTTAATAAATTTTTTAGATGAAAAAAAAGTAAGGTAAAAGCTGTCATAAGAAATAGCCTGATTTAAACTTGCACCCATAAAATCGGTTTCGTCAAATATTTCCTTAAATGTTTGATTTTCATTACCAGCTATTAGTAGTTTTGAAGTTAAATAACCTTCTCCTTTCACAAATTCATCAGCAGTTCCAATATTCGATGACAATCTAATACTTATAAGTTCTGAAAACTTATTGTTTATAAAATAAACATCAAAATTTTCGTTTATTTCGACTTTCTCAAACTTAGGTGTTTTAAATACAGGAATCAATTTGTTAGAATTATCCATATTTTTGTTAAAAGGGTATTTGTGTAAATTTCATACTTTTTAATTTAATAAACAATGCTATAGATTCAATTAATGGACAAAAAATTAGTGAAATTCTAATTGATAGGAAATAAATACTTAAAACAAAAAAAATATTATAATGAATAAATATTTTATAAAAAAGATTTAAAACCTAACTGAAACTCCACCATCTATTGTTAAAGTTGTACCAGTTATCCATTTAGCATTATCAGAAATCAAAAAAGCAACTGCATTGGCAATATCTATTGGTTCACCTAAACCAAGTGGGTACTTCGATTTTAGGTTATCAATGAAATTAGCAGGAAGAGTCTCATTATTAGTTAAAAGATGAGTTATTATATGCCCTGCAGCTATTGCATTTACTCTGATACCATTAGTTGCGAATTCAAGAGCTGCAGTGCGAACTAGCGACTCAAGAGCTGCCTTGCTTGCTGAATAATTAGCAATAGCAGGACTAGTAAGACTTGCCATTATTGAAGAAATGCAAATTATACTACTTCCATTTCCTTGATTATTCTTTTTTTTAGAAAAAGCTCTCATTAAAATTTCATTAGCAAAAAAATTTGTATCAAATATTAACTTAGATCTTGAGTAATTTAAAGTTTGAATTGGTAGCGTTTGATCGATACCTGCACAAAGTATCATTGATTTCAAAGCACCATATTTTTCGACGATTGAATTGATCCAATTCAAATTTTCATCAATGTCTTCAACAATGTCTCGGTGTTCAATTTGAAACAAATCTTTATTTGATGATAAATCTTTTGATTTTTGCAATTCAAAGAAATTCCTTCCAGTTGCAATAACATTTGTACCTAAAGAATTAAGCTCCAATGCGATTGCTTTTCCAATGCCAGAGCTTGCTCCTGTAATTAAAATTATATCTTTATTGTTAAAAGAGTACATTTCTTATATAATTTGAGAAGCAATATAATTCAACATATTACCAACTACTCCAAGTTTTTCTTCTTGTAATTGTTCTAAAGATATTTCCAAATTAAATACTTCTTCTATTTGAGTCAAGTAGTTTATAACTTCAAGTGAGTCCATTGCTCCACTTTGTATTAATGCTAAACTTTCTGAAAAATCAATATCAGGATTTATATCTTCGATAATATCTTTTAGTTTTGTTAATATATCTTTGTTTGTCATTTCTTTAAATAAAGTTGTTAAATATTTTAATTTTTATTTCTAATTTGAATTTCTTTACCATTTTTTATATAGTAAACTAATTTTTCTGCTTCAATTTGGTTATACCAAAAACAACCAATTTGATCACAACCTATCCCTAAAACTCTTACATCGTATTCTACTTCGTTACCAAATCTTTTAATTAATATTTTGAAACCTTTAATACGTTCATATTTTGGTTCAAAAGTTTGAATTAAATCTAAATTGTTAATTTCAATTTTAAGATCTTCTTTGTTTTCTAAATATGACAATATCTTATTATTAACTTCTTCTTCAAATTTATTATTTATTTTAAAAGTTGAACCTAAAGTATCTAAAATATAATGGTTCTTGACTTTTACATCAAAATATTTCAAACAAAAAATTTTTGTACCATCATCAACAACTAAATAATAAGGGTAAACAATATCTTTAACAAATCTTAATTCAGCAACATAATCAAACTCATTTAAAGAACTTTTATTAAAATTACCAATTTGTTTTCCAACTTTTCCATTGCTAAAATCATAAATTGGTGCATTTGATTCAATTACTATACCTTTACCATTTAAAGGGTAATATTTCAAGTTGTTGAAGAATTCACCTTCAAAAGAAAATGGCAATGTCAAAATAGATTTAGGTACACTACAACTATTGAAAACAATTAGTAAAAAGAATAAAGTCAAATATTTAGAATTAGAATATTTCATTTTAAACTTATTATTGCTTAACAATTTCTGCAAATAATGTCGCAGAATTAGATCTAACTATTTTTACATCAACTAAACTACCAACTTTTAAGCTTTCACTATATGGGAAAATACAAACTTTGTTAGTGTCAGATCGACCTTGCCAATTTTTATCTGATTTTTTACTTTCACCTTCTACTAAAACGCTATGAATTTTACCAATTTCTTGTAAATTAATCTCAGCAGCTATTTTATTTTGTTGGTCAATTATTTCTGCTAATCTTCTTTGTTTTATTTCATCATTTACATCATCATCGTATTTCCATGCAAGTGTATTTTCTCTAGGAGAATACTTGTACATATAAGCACCATCATACCTAACTTCTTTCATAAGATCCATTGTTTCTTGATGATGAACTTCACTTTCTGTACAAAAACCAGCATTTTTTTTAAAATTGCATTTGATCCAGATTGTACTGGAAGATGTATAGAATTACAAATGTTTTTATAGTTTGAGTGAGCTTCAATTAACCTATCACTCATATCGTGAGGATGTGAAGTTGAATACCTAATTCTTAAATCTGGAACTTCTTTTGCAATTGCTTCTAATAAATTGGGAAAATCAAGACTTGTCACATCATCTTTATAACTATTAACATTTTGACCTAATAATGTAATCTCTTTTATTCCATTTTCAAATAAAGAAACAGATTCTTTTAAAACTGAATCAAAAGGTCGAGAGCGTTCTCTTCCTCGAGTGTATGGTACAACACAAAATGCACAAAAATTATTGCAACCTCTCATTATTGAAATCCAAGCGCTTAAACCTTGAGTTCTAAGCGGACTAATGTCGTCATAAGTTTCAACTTTACTTAATTGAACAGCAATTCCTTGCTCTCCTTCAAATGCTTTATTACAAAGTTCAGGAAGATTGCGATATTCATCAGGTCCAACTACTATGCTAACTAATTCTCTTTCACCAATCAATTTACCTTTCAATCTCTCTGCCATACAACCAATTATGCCGACCACTAAGCGATAGTTTTTCTTTTTATAAAGTTTCAAATGATTTAAACGATAGAATATTTTCTTCTCTGCATTATCTCTTATTGAACAAGTGTTTAATAATATAACATCAGCATTGTCGGCAGTGTCAGTTATCCCATATCCTTGATCCTGCATAATTGAAGCAACTATTTCAGAATCAGCTGTGTTCATTTGACAACCATAAGTTT
>JAPLFM010000041.1 GCA_026390675.1 Candidatus Kapaibacterium sp.
AAATGGTAGTTTGGTTTCCAATAGTGGTTATGCACATATTAGACTTATGATTAATCTAAATCAGTATTTAACTTCAGAGATTTTTACTCAAAGAGAATTTAATGATTTTACAAAATTGCAATCAAGAAGTTTGATAGGTACAGGGCTTAGATTAGAACCACTTCATAACCTTTTTAAACATGACTCTATAAATTACAACTTTAGTATTGGGAGTGGATTTATGTATGAAAATGAAATTCTTAATGACTCAATCAAGCCAGAAACAAATTTACTTAGATCAACAAATTACTTAAATTTCCAATGGAAACCAAGTTACCATACAAAATTAATGACTATTACTTATTTTCAATTTGATTTAAATGATTTTCAAGATTTCAGAATATTAAATAACACTAGTCTGATAATGTCTATAACTAAATATGTGAAAGTTTTTATTTCAATTGTTTATAGATATGATAATCTACCACCAACATCAGTTATAAACTATGATTTTGAAATGAAAAATGGCTTATCAATAGAATTTTAAAAAGCATTTTCAATATGATTTATTTTATTAGCTTTTCCCGATAAATCAACAATAATAACATCCATTCTACATTCTTTATCAGTAATTTTATTGATATAAAGGTAACCTTCGGCAGAACGTCTAATTTTTTTCTGTTTGTTATAGTCAATTGAAATTAATGGATCGTAAGTTGAGTTTGAATGTTTTGACCTTACTTCTATAAAGTAAAGAACATTTGTTTTTTCTGCAATAATATCAATTTCACCAATTTTTCCGAATGAAAAATTTCGTTTAATAATAGAAAAATCATTTTGAATTAAATATTCACAAGCTAATTCCTCAGCAGAATTTCCTTTTTTTCTATTTTCCTCTTTATTTATACTAATCATACCACCAGTCTAACCTTAATTCAGGAAATATGCAGTTTCTATTTTCAGTATTTTCAATAAATATTTCATCTTCATCAGATAAGTCAAAGTCATTTATTCTTTTGTATGCCATATCACAAAGAATATTAAAATCAGAATAATGATATTCAAATCTCATTTCAGAATAATCTTTTGCAGATTCGTTTGTAATTAAAAACTGCCAATCAGAAGATTGTAAAAGCATTAATTCTCTTAGAGTTTGAAGTAATATTCTATTTAGTACAGGCTCAGTATTCCTAAAATCTACAATTTTAGAAATAGTTTCAAATCTATTTTCACAATTATATATTTTTTCCCAAGTCCAATAATTACTTGGGTTTGACCAAACATCATGATTGTTATTTTCGCCCCAAGAGCCTTCAGGAATTGAAATAACTGTTTTTGGTTTTATTATCTCTAAATTTTCACTGGCAGTAGTACATTTGATATATGGAGAAAAATGTAGTCCTTTTATCAAAGCTTTAATAAATTGAGGACCTTCGAACCACCAATGTCCAAAAAGTTCAGTATCAAAAGGAGTACAAAGTGTTGCAACTTTAACATTTTCTTTATTAAAATGATTAACAGTGTTTTCTAAATGATGGATAAAATGATTAGCTTGCAAATCAACATTCTTATTAGTCCAATCTGGATGATAAAAATCTTTGTCCGCCATATCAGCTTTTGCATCAGTTACTCTCCAATACCTAAGCATAGATTTATCTTGTTTCTTATGAAAATCTAAATAGTTAGGTTCAGCTGGATAACCAATTTGTCCACTCCAAACTTGCAAAGTAAGTTCTTGATGTCTAGTATAATTAATAGAATTAACTTTGTTACTATATTTACTACTAGCAACATTATAAACTTCAAGTGCATTTAATTGATGATTTTTATCGTGGTTATCTGAATCTAAAAAATAGTCATTATTAACATCTGCAAAATAACCTAGTATCTCACCATTTGTAGTTAATGGCTCATCTACTACAAAAAAATCGATTCCTTGTTTTTGAAGAAATGATTCTACACCTTTTCTATGATGCTTATCATTAAAAGGAGCAACAGGTATCATTGATTTCCAATCGTATTCTGGTCTGTACGCACATTCAGGAAGCCAAGTACCTTTTGGATATCTACCAAAATGCTTATAGTAATTTTCTTTTGCTACTTTCATTTGTAAATTAATACTACGATCTAAACCCAAGAGTGGAAAGTAACCGTGAGTAGCACCACAAGTCATTATTTCAATTGCATCAATATCTTGTAGTTTTTTTAATGCACCAATAATGTTTGAATCATATTTATTTATAAAATCTGATTTTCTTTCTGAGTACCAATGTTTCCAATATCCAGCCATATAAATTTTATGTGGATGTTCATTCCATTCAGCAAATCTCTTTTCATCATCACTAGCTAATTTAATTTTACTATCACAATACTCAATAAATTTCAGTTTAATATTTTCATTAGCTAACTGTTCACATAGCACAGGTGAAATATCAAATGTAATTTTTGGAGTTATCCCTTCATTTAACAGCTCGTTTAAAATATTTAATAGTGGAATATAACATTCAGCTATAGCTTCAGTAAGCCAATCTTCCCCGTGAGGCCACTTACCATGGTTTAATACCCAAGGTAAATGAGTATGTAATATTAAAACAAAATTGCCGTTTTTCATGATATTTAAACTTATTTTGATGAATCAAAAATTGACTTAAAAAAAAACTACATTTATAGTATAAAAGTACTTACAAATGTAGCTAAATAATAATTAGAAATAAATTTGAATTTAATTTATTGTTGAAGAACCATTTCCAAACCCTTGAAACATAGGATTTGCTCTATTATCTAAAACTATTTCTCCATATTGAGATTCAAATTTACCAATATTTTCTCCTAAAGCTAAAAGCAAAAGCTTAGTATGTTGAGGTGTCATTATTATTCTTGATTTGACTTTTGCCTTAGTTATTCCAGGCAAAATGCGAGTAAAATCAATTACAAACTCAGCAGGAGAGTGGGAAATAATAGCT
>JAPLFM010000192.1 GCA_026390675.1 Candidatus Kapaibacterium sp.
AATAATCATAGTTTTAGATGAATCTCCTTCTAAATAATCAAACTCAAACCATCTATTAGAATTGTTATTATAAGCTCTCCAATTTAACTTTTTACCATTATCAACATTGAGTTGAATTGATACAGAATTTGTTTTGTAACCAAAATCAATTGAATTTGTGCTAAGATTATAATTGAAATCAGGTGTTGATGGAGTAGAAGTATCATCTCCACAAGAAATTAAAGCAATAAATGCAATAAAAATAAAATTTAAGTAAACTATTTTTTTCAATGTAATTCCCCTATTTATAAAAATATTTTATAGTATTTACAAAATTAAACTATTTATAAATATAATAACTAAATTTTTTATGAAATGTTACATATAAAATTCCCAAAAAACAATATTATTTCCAAATAAAATAATTTTTATGTAACATTTGTGTTGTTTTAAGGTTATTATTATAAATTAATTAGCACATTTTAAAAAGTTAATTTCTTATATTGCATTTCTCTAAAATTAATAAGGTGTATAACTGTGAAAAAAATATTATTATGTTTTTTAATTTTAATAAACTTAAGCTCTTTATCAGCTATTGATGAACTAAAAGAAATTTCTGCTCAAGCTGGTATAAACCATATATTCCTAAATGCATTTTTAGATGGTGGCGGATGTGCTTTCTTTGATTATGACAATGATGGTTTTCTAGATATATATGTAACTGGTGGGCAATTAAGAGACAAATTATACCATAATAAAGGCAATGGTACATTTGAAGATGTAGGAATAAAAGCAGGTCTCAGACAGGGGAACGCACAACCAACAGAAGGAGTTGCTACTGCTGATATTAATAATGATGGGTTAGAAGATATTTATGTAACTTCGTATAGTGGCGGTGGAGATATCCTTTATAAAAATAAAGGCGATGGTACTTTCGAAGATATTAGTATAAAAGCTGGGATTGTTGTTCATAATAAATGGGCTACTTCAGTTACATTTGGAGATTTCAATTTAGATGGCTGGATAGATTTATATATCACAACTTATGGTACAAATACCCAAGATATTACTTATGATAAACATTCTTTGATGATAAACAACAAAAATGAAACTTTTACTGATAAAACTGCTGAATATGGAATCCATGGTAATGGATACGGCTTGTCTGCAGTTGCTACAGATACTGATGGTGATAATGATTTAGATATTATGGTTGCTAATGATTTTGGATTTTTAGCTTGGCCAGATGTTTTATATAGAAATGATTACCCTTCTAAGACTTTTACAGATATTAGCAAAAGTGCTGGAGTAGATGCAGGGATAAATGGAATGGGAATAGGAGCAGGAGACTATGATGAAGATGGAGATATGGATTATTATGTAACTAATATTGGGAAAAATTTACTTTATAGAAATGATGGCAACAACAAATTTACAGACGTTGCTTTAAGTGCTGGTGTAGAATATGGTTTTCTTAGCAGTCAAAAAACAACTACTTGGGGGCCAATTTTTTATGATTATGATAATGATACATATTTAGATTTGTTTTTTACAGCCGGGTATGTTGGTGAACCAAATACTCCATTTGCCGATCCTAATAAACTATTTCATAGTAATGGAAATGGTACTTTTAGTGATGTAACTAATGACTATGGTGTTGGTGATTTGTCTAAATCACGTGGTTGTGCTGTAGGCGATATTGATAATGATGGTTTATTGGATTTATTTGTTGTGAATTTAGAGTCTGATTTTGAAACTAAAAATACCTGTAGATTATATCTAAATAAAATAAACTCTGCTAAAAATAACTGGTTTAAAATAAAGTTGCAAGGTACTACATCAAATAGAGATGGGATAGGAGCAAAAGTAAAAGTTTATGCTGGTGGAAGAATGTTTTTAAGAGAAATTGATGGTGGATCAGGTCACATGTCACATAATTCTAAAATTGCAAATTATGGACTTTCGAAGATTAACAAAATTGATTCAGTAATTGTAATTTGGCCTGGCGGTTTTAAAGAGAAATACAATACTTTTACTCCAAACCAACAAATTACTATTGTTGAAAAAACAAGAGCAATGGTTACCTCTAATGTAAATATTAGTCTTTGTGAAGGTGAAAAATATGATGGTACTCCATACTTTTTAAGTACAAAGGTTATTGCAAATTTAAAATCATATTATGGTTACGATAGTGTTGTAACTGCAAATATTACTGTAAATCCTAAATATGACAAAACTTTAAATATTGGAATATGTAAGGGTGAAACCATAAATGGTATAATTCCAACTAAAGATACTATTCTAAAATTTAGTTTAAAAACTAAATTAGGTTGCGATAGTTTAGTTACATCAAATATAACTGTAAATCAACCATCTACAAACCAAACTTCAATAAAATTTTGTGATAAAGGTACTTATGATGGTAAAGTTTATACAACAACTTCAACCATTACACAAAAATTCAAAAACTACTTAGGTTGTGATAGTACACTTACAGTTTTTATTAATATTACCAAAAGCGTTAATGGTAGTGCAAACTTGATGTTGTGTGAAGGTGAAAAATACAAAGATGTTGAATATTTTTCTGATAAAACAATATCTGAAATTTATCCATCATATTTGGGATGCGATAGTATAGTTGCTTTAAAAATCAAAGTAAATCCAATTGTTAGAATAAGTAAAGATACAGTTATACTAGTAGGGCAATCTTATAATGGAGTTAAATATGACAAAGTAACTCAAGAAAAATTTGAAAAAAAATTCTCTAAAGGTGCTTCAAATGGTTGCGATAGTATTTTTACAACTAATCTTTTTGTAAAAGATCCTGCTGGCATTTTTGATGACAATTTTTATAACTTTGAGTTGACAGTATCTCCCAATCCTCTTAATAATAATTCTGAAATAAATTACTATATTCCATTAGACGGTATGTATAATTTGTCTTTGTATTCAAATACTGGTGAAAAAGTTGCCGAAATCCTAAATGAAAATGCTATTAGTGGTTATTACAAAAAAGCTATAAACGTGAAATCTTTGTTATTGTCCCAAGGAATCTATATTTGTAGATTGACTCAAGGTAGTAAACATCAAGATATCAAGTTGATTTATTCGGAATGATAAAAAAAAGGTGTTATTAGGTTTGATTCTAATAACACCTTTTTAATAATTTGCAAACTTTAAGCTAATAGAGTTCTAACAGTTTCCAATAGTTCACCAATTTCTGGTTTGGAAAGTTGAGCATCAGCACCAACTGCTTTTCCTTTATGCGAAATTTCATCATTTACTAAAGAAGAAAAAATTACAACAGGTAATCCACTTAAGTTTTTATCTGATTTTATTTTTTTAGTTAGTGTATAACCATCTAAATTTGGCATTTCAATATCAGTAATGACAACATTTACCAAATCTTTTAGATTTGCTCCTTCACTTACTTTCTGCGAAACTCCTTCTAAGAATTTCCATGCTTGCTCGCCATCATTAAATGGTTTTAAATTAAATCCAGCAATTATTAATCTTTCTGATATTAGTTTTCTAATTGTAAGAGAGTCTTCAGCTGTTACAACAATTGGTTTGTTTTCAAAAAGCTTTTCGGCACCAGTATTGTCAATAGCAGAACTAGGTTGCACATCCGCAACTATTTTTTCAACATCAATCATTAGAATATGTCTATCATCTAATTTCAAAATTCCAGTAACAGTTGAATTATCAGTATCAAAATCATGTAATGATTCTGGTGAAACAATGCTTGACCAACTAATTCTATGAATTCTTGATACATCTGATACTATCAAACCAACTTGCAACTTGTTAAATTCGGCTATTACCATTTTAGATGTTTGTAGATTACTCTTTTCACCATATAAATAGTCTAATATGTCTAAGGCAGGTATTAAGTTGTTTCTTAAATTAAATAAGCCAACTACAAATTTAGACTGATTTGGCATTTTTGTAAGATCTTGCATTTTAATTATTTCACGAACCTTAATAACGTTAATTCCAAAGGATTGTGTCTGAGATTTACCCTTCTTATCATTATAATTAAGGATAAATTCTATAACTTCTAATTCATTAGTTCCTGAATCCAACAAAATATTGTGATTACTCATAAAATTCTCCATTTAATATTATACTAAATTAATTAAAAAAAACCACATTATTTAATAAATAATATTTATATATTGCGAAATAAGATAATATCTATTGGAATAGGAATGTTAAATAAATATATTAATGGAATTCAAATAACAGAATTATTATCTTTGCTAAAGATAATAATTTACAACTACATATTCAGATTAGTATTATGAATTTAAAATTTAATAATCAAAGTGTTTGAGTAAAACACAATAATATGAAAACAAAAGAGTTTAATATTTTAATATGAATGAAAATATGAACAAATCAAATTTGCTAACTTTAAAAGGTCACGATTCATTTAAAAAAGTTTTTGAAAAAGGCAAAAAAATTTATCGTGATGAAGCAATGTTGGTTTTTAACAAAAAGGTAACAACTGAAAATACTATTTACTATGGTGTTTCCATCGGTAAAAGGAATGCTAAGAAAGCAGTTATAAGAAATAGAGTAAAAAGATTGATACGAGAATCTATAAACTGTTATACAAAGGAATTAGAAAACAATTTACCTTTTGAGAATTTTGTTTTTATATGGCGCAAAGCTCCCAAAATGCAATCATTAATTGATTTAAATGATGTGAAACCAATAGTTTACAATATGTTTAATGAAGCGATCGAGAAAACAAAAAAATGAAAATAGTGCTAATTTATATAATTAATTTATATAGAAAGTTTTTATCTCCAATATTACCGAAGTCTTGTAGATATTATCCAACATGTTCAGAATACACCTTACAATCTATAGAAAAGTATGGTGCTTTGAAAGGAACTTGGTTAGGCATTAAAAGAATAAGCCGGTGTCATCCATTTCATAAAGGAGGATTTGACCCGGTGGAATAATTAAAATTTAAAACATAAGTTTAAATTTTAATATCAACTCTACCATTTGCTAATTGCCTTTGTGCAGTATCTCTAACTGAATGTGGAGGTTGAATATTAGCGAGTATTTGTGATAATTCCTTTTGCAATCCAGAATAAGTTTTGCTGGTGTCACTAGAATTTTCTTCTTTAATTTGATCTTTTTTAATATTTTCAGGTATAACCTGAGTATTAAAGTAATCTGCTTGTTGAATGTCAGAAATTGTCATAAGTCACCTATGTATTATGTTTTAACTTATAATTCATTTACGCAAATATAATTGTTTTATTTTCCACAATCAAGAAAATACTAAAAATAAAATTAATAAATTAATCTGTGCTTATTTTATACTCTATTCCTCTTTCTCTCTGATAAGCAAAAATGTGTTTGAAAACATATTCATCATCTCCAATTAATTCTGGTGGCAAGATCCCTTTTTTTGTAATTTTATCATCAAGTATAAGGTCAGCGACTGCTGTTGCTGTAAACCCTGTTGTCCTAGCCATTGAAGAAAAACCAGTTAGTTTGTCGTAAGAGTCAAACAAAGAGTAAGTATAAGATTTCGGCTCTTCGTCTTCAAAACCCTCAACAACAACTTTCATAATAGTAAATTCTTTTTCATCAGGACCAAGCTTCCATTTATCTATTAAAAATTTTGAGATAAAATCTCTAGGTGAAACTTTAAATCCGTTGTAATCAATTTCGTTGTCATCAAAAAGACCGATACTTTTTAAAAGTTTTATTATCTCAATGTGGCCAGGATATCTCATTGTCTTTTCTTTCATATCTTTCACATTCATTGTGTATAATAATGAACGCAAGCCATCTGTATTAAAAGCTTCTAAAGTCCCAACCCCAGGGAAATCGATTAACTCAGGATCTGAAAGAGCTTCTTTAATCATAATAACATTATTAATAACTAAACGTGAAGGTCTAGTATATTCTTCAATTACATCTATAGGTGAAAAAGGAGCCTTGTATTGAAATGGGTAATTCCTTTCAAATGGTAACCCACCAACATAACATTCGTAGTTTGAAACTAACATTCTAGAATAATGATAACCAAGAATGAGGTTCCCCATTCCCGGAGCTACACCACAATCTATAACAGCAGTAACATTTTTTTCTTTAGCAAGCTCATCTAACATAAATGCATCTTCAGGGAAAAAAGAAATATCTACAACATTTTTCCCAGCGTTAATGACAGCTTCTAAAGTTCTGTATCCTAGGAAGCCAGGCATAGCAACAACAACCAAATCAAATCCTTGTACTAAATCTGCTATATTCCTTGTTTCGCTTAAATCACTATAAATCGTGTTAATTAAATGCTTATGTCTAAGGATTTCTAAATTGCTTTTATTTTTATCAACCGAAGTAACATAATATTTTTCATTTAAGTCAATAGCTATAGCTTTTCCAACAAGACCTGCTCCTAATACACATACTTTTTTAGTTTTCATAATGATATTGGTTTATTAAAAGTAAATAGAAAAAAATAAAAACAAATAACTTGTGAACTTAAATTTACAAATAAAACAAATAAGATAATCAAATTAGCAAAAAAAGAATTAAAATGCAAATTATTATCAAATATTTTTTTTTAATTTACACATTAAGATTAACTTAGAAGTCGCATTAATACTATAAATTTGAATTGTTTTGCATTAGTATAGATTCGCAAATTACAAATTATTATACAATTATTTGTGGAAAACTTGATTTTATCGAAATAATTTCGTATTTTTGTAAATTAATTGTGTTCATTTTTTTAAGAATACGAGTGTAAGGCATGGCAGTAGTTAGAAAAAGATCAAGAAGAGCAAAGTATATCACACTATACTCACCTTTTTTGATGAAAGAAACAAAGCACGAATTAATTGGCGAACCTATTGAATCAGACAAAGGAAGACATCAATGGGCTAGATGTACAAGAAGTCGTCATTCACAACTTGTTAATTTAGATGCGATTGAAGAAGATAATGATAGATCTAAAGCTGTAGTGCATATTACAAGAGAAGATGCTAAAAAATATTCTCCAAAAGATTCATTCGAAATTGGTGAAGTAATTTATCATGCAAAATGGGATGATGTTGGGATTGTACGAGCTAAAGATGTTACTAGTACAGGTGGGCGTTCAATAATTGTACAATTTGAAAAGAACGCTGAGAAGAAACTAATTGAAAATTTAATTTTATAAATAATAAATAATAGGTTTAGCGTGATTGGTGTTACTATCCAAGGCAATGAAAATATTGACCGTGCTCTAAAGAGATTTAAAAAGAAATACGAAAGAAGTGGCGTTTTAAGAGAATACAAAAAACGTACTGCATTTACTAAGCCTTCTATTGAAAAAAGAATGGCTCGCATTAAAGCTGCTCGTCGCCAACAAAAGATTTCGCAAGATCAAGATTAGTCTCTAATTTTTTTTATGTGCTTATTTTAGCTTATCATTACAAAATGATGAGCTTTTTTTGTTTTATTAATAAATATTTTGTATATTGCATAATGTAATTATATGAAAAAAACAATACCATATCTATTAACTGTTATTTTTGCAATTGCTTTTAGCTTAAATAGTTGCGAGAATACCTTTAAACCTATTGATACAAAGTTTCCTGTTATCAAAACTGAGGCTAAGATATCTGTAAATATTTTAAATGGTAATGAAATCAATAAAGTTTATTACAAAGAGTATAATTCCAATTCAAAAATAATCTCGTTTGTTGAATATAATGAACATGGTTCAATTATATCTCAATCTAATTTCGAATATATTAAATCTGAAAAAATTGAATTGAAGTATGTTTTTGATGATAATGGTGTAATAATTAGGTCAGAAAATAACAATTACACATATAGTGTTGAAAATGGTAATCTATTAAAGTTAACTAAATTAGATAATAAAGGCAAAATAATTGCTACGACATCTTATACTTATGATATTAAAGGCAATATTTTAAAAGAATTTGAAGTTTCTAGTGATAGCAATATTACAGTCTGCACAAAAGACTTTGTTTATAATTACAATGTCAATGGTAGTCTTGAAGGACTAACCATAAAAGATGCTATTTCAAATACTATTATCACAAAAGATAGTATAAACTACTTAACTAAAACTAATGTCCTTGAGAAATATAATTTTGATAAAATAGGAACAATTACAAAAATCAATCGATTTTATTATAACACATCTGGCAAAATTTCTTATGAAACTGAATCAGATTTTAATAATAAAATTACTAAAAAATACATTTACAACTATACTTTCTTTTAAGTATAAGCGTATCTTCGCCAGTAAATTATCAAACCTAAAAGTGAAATCAAACCTATTACTATAAAAATATAGAAGAACCTAAAAGGATTTCTTTTTTGATACAATTTTTTCACATCATCTACACTCGCTCGTTCGCTCTTGTTGATTGAATTAGCATATTGTTCAAAATAACTAGAGTTAATATTGTATCTAGTGTTATTTGCAATTAATTCTTGTTTAGCTAAGGCTTCTCTCTCGCCATAAGCTCCATATAAGAAACCACCTAATAACCCACCAAACGATAGTCCAACAGTCCAAGCTAGACTAAGATACCCTATGTATTGAGATTTCTTTGTTGAAGGTGCAATAGATGACATATAATCGCATATTTTAGGGTTTACTATCATTTCTCCAATAGTGTATATTATTATTCCAAAAACTAAATAATAACCATTTGCAAACAATCCACAAAATGAAAAACCTATAATAGTGATAAGTAAACCAAGAGTAATAACTAATATCTTGTTAACTTTTGAAAACATATAAGCAAAAGGAATAAGTAGCAATATTATTACTCCAGTATTTATACTATATAGCCACTCATAAGAAACCCTATTGCCAAAAAGTGAATCATTTGAAGTAAAAATAGAATTGATATTAAAGTATTTAATTATATCAGAGGTTGGGACCCAATCATAAATATAGTTTGGTAAGGTCTCATAAAATTGCATGTAAATTAATGTAAAGCCTGCAATCGGCAATACAAAAAACAATATTTTAGGTTCAATAATACCTTTAAAAATTCTTTTAATATATTCTGAAGTTTGTTCTGATTTAAAATCTTTTTCATCAATATCTTTAATCATTAATAATGTAATAAAATTTATTGCAAATACTATTGCTGACCCAAGAAATATCCATTGCCAAGATATATCTTTCAAATATTTTGCTAATGGAGTTCCAAAAACAAAGATTGATAAATTTATCAACCAAACATAAATTCCCCAACCCAAACCACTATTTTCAATTTTTATATATTGAGCTATTTTACCTTGAAGTGCTGGTTTGAAAAATCCTGAACTAACTCCCAAAATAGCTAAAGAAATTGTAAATAGGTAAAAATTACGCTGAAAAGATAGATTGATAAGTGAAAGAATAATTGCTATTAAAGCAAACTTCATTACTTTTTGTTTTCCATATTTATCAGCAATTCCACCAACAAAGATGGTAGTGAAGTTTTGGCTAAAAGCCCAGAAGAAATATATTATTCCCTTTTGATATTGTTCAAACTCTAGTCCTCCATTGACACCTTTTTGTGCAATAAATATTGGTAACTGAATAATAAGCACCCAAGTAGCAATTCGTTCTAAAACTTGCAGAAGATTATATAACCAGAAATATTTATTAAATTGTTTGAGTTGTTGGATTAAATTCAATTGTTATACCTAAAATGACAAACAATTTATAATGGTCGAAGTACTGTAATGCCTAAATCTTTTTTAACAGACATTAAATAATCTGATATAGACTCATCTATTAGAACTTTCTTTTTTTGTGATGATGCATGCAAAAATCTTAGAATACCTTTTTCATCTAAGTAAGCAAGACCTGTATGGGCATAGTCCAATCCTTTATCGTTCATTACAATTGCAATTATATCGCCCGATTTTATTTTCTTCTCAATAGATTTTACTTTGTCTTTAGGTATAAAATAATGTTTTTTCGAATTTATCTGGTCTTCTATTTTTTTAATTTTGGGAATTAGAGTGCTATCTTTCTTTAAAGCTTCATAATATTTAGGATTTTGTGACATAAAACCTACTTTTAGATTTAATATTTCACCACCTATATCTTTTGTTATATCATTTACAATATGCTTCTGAACATTGTCACTTATCCAATCAGAAGTGTAGTGTAGTCGAGAAATATAGCCATTAAGTTTGCCTGATCTATATCTTGTAAAAGTTACATTTGCAGTAATATCTTTTAAATTACATTTATCATTTGAAATCGCTTTTGATATCGCTAATACATTCTCAAAAAAAGTAACACAATCTAAATGTTTTAAATCTACTCTACAGATTTCATTGGTTGTTGAGTCTAAAGTCCCACCAATATAAGGAGTTCCAATAAATTCCAACCCTATTTTTACAATCCTTTCGCCAACAGTCAAAGCTTTCCAATTCTCTTTTTTTGCTTTAGTACAGATTTCTTCTAGCTTTTTTTCACTATCGGATAAATTCAAAGGAGCATTTACTAACTTCTTACCAGCTCTTAAAGAATCTTTTGGTGCAGAATAAACATTTGTACCAATTAAAAACAAAATTAATATATAAAAGCCAAATTTTATCAAAAGCAATCCCAACATTATATTTAGAAAAATACAAATTAAGAATATTTATTCAAAATTCAAAGAATTCTTTCATTTTGTATGAAGATAAACTATTATAACTTTAAAAATAATTTTGAAAAGAGTTTAATAATCTTAAATAAATTGGTTAATTTACTCATATTTATAAATCAAATATTAAAAAATATGCAATTTGAAAACAACTTAGATTACGCTAGCAAACTTGATAAAATAGATCCAGTAAGAAATTTTAGAGATCAATTCTACATACCGAAAGATTCAAATGGAAATGAATTGATTTATCTTTGTGGGAATTCATTAGGTCTTCAACCCAAATCAACAAGAGCAAAAGTAGAACAAGAACTTTTAGATTGGGAAAATCTTGGAGTTGAGGCTCATTTTTTAGGGAAAAATCCTTGGAAAGATTATCACGAATTTGTAACTGATTCACTAGCTAAAATTGTGGGTGCAAAACCTAAAGAAGTAGTAGCAATGGGTAGCTTAACAGCAAATTTAAATTCACTTTTGATATCTTTTTACAAGCAAAACTTAGAAAGACATAAAATTGTTATAGAGGCAACTGCTTTCCCTTCTGACATTTATTCAGTTTTTTCTCAAATCAAATTAAATGGTTTCAATGTAGATGATTCATTAATTAAACTTGAAGCTAAAGCAAATGAAACATATATCAATACTGAAGATATATTAAGTTTAATAGAAAACGAGGGTGATTCTATAGCAACTATTCTATTAGGTGGAGTTAATTATTATACTGGTCAAGCTTTCGATATGGAAGCAATTACAAAAGCCGGACATAAAAAAGGAATTATTGTTGGATTTGATTTGGCTCATGCTATAGGGAATTTGAAACTTGAACTAAATAAATGGGATGTAGATTTTGCAGTTTGGTGCTCTTATAAATATTTGAATTCAGGTCCAGGTGGTATTGCAGGAATTTTTGTAAATGAAAGATTTGCAAAACGATTTGATATAGACAGACTTTCTGGATGGTGGGGGCACGACAAAACTTCTAGATTTAAAATGGATTCTCAGTTTGTTCCTATGGAGGGAGCAGAAGGTTGGCAAAATTCTAACCCAGCAATTTTACCACTTGCTTGTTTAAGAGCTTCGTTAGATCTTTTTGATGAAGCAGGTATGGATAAATTAAAAGAAAAATCAATAAAACTTACAGGGTATTTGGAATTTCTTTTAGACTTAGTTGACACAGATAGAATTGAGATAATTACTCCTAGGGATATTAATCAAAGAGGATGTCAAATCTCCTTAAGAGTTAAAAATGCTAATAAAGAACTTTTTGACCAGATTACAAGAAATGGAGTTATAGCAGATTGGAGAGAGCCAGATGTAATACGTATAGCTCCAGTTCCTCTTTACAATTCTTTTAAAGATGTATATAGATTTGTCGAAATTTTAAAATCTTGTTTGTAAATGTATGCTTGAAATAAGACCTATTTGTGAAAACTGTGGTAAAAATTTACCAAATGATAGTAAAGAAGCTATGATTTGCTCTTATGAATGTACTTTTTGTATTGATTGTGTTAAAAATGTACTTTTAAATATTTGCCCAAATTGTGGGGGTGGATTTGAAAAAAGACCAATTCGCCATATTCGTATTTAATAATTTATTGTTGAAATAAGTATCAAAATATTGATAACAATTTCAATTTAAAAATGAAAAATAAAAAGAAAAGCTATAACTTGGAAAAAGATAATAATTCTGAAGAAATCAGAATTGATGATTATCAAATTGCAATTTCAATGTTTCTTTATGCAATGTTAGTTGTGATAACATTTTTTGAAAACAAATTAAGTCATAGTTATATAAAAACTAATAAAGCTTTATTTGGACTTGGATTTATTTATATATTTTATTTAGTATTTTTAAGTTTTTATGGAATAAATTTTTTGGTTCTTCTCTATTTTGAGTGGGTAATTTAAAAATATTTCTTAAATTGCATTTATGGAAAGCAAAGAAATATTTTCGATGGCATTAAACATATCATTACCTTGGTATGTAGAAAATGTATTGATGAACTTAGATTCA
>JAPLFM010000027.1:0-467 GCA_026390675.1 Candidatus Kapaibacterium sp.
GCATTAATAGTAAGTAGATAGTCGATGTTTAAGATTACTCCGCCAAAATCAAAGATTATATTCTTTATTTTTTTATTTAATAACATAAATGAAAATAAATGTTACAAAAATTATTTTTATGAACCAAATTCAAACTTTGATTATAACATTTTTATTAAATTTAAAAATAATTTTAAATAATACGATTCATTAGGTTCAGAAATTAATAATGAGTTTTTGTTAGCTATACATAATAGGTTGTTTCAAATTCTTATATATAATGATTTTATTAAAAGCAATAGGTAATATGATAATGCTCCTAAGCAAGTTTCGAAGTTTTAGAAATTTTCTTATGATGTTAATACAGGAATAGTAACTATTTTGACACAAATTACGTCAACGAATTTATGTTTTGGAGTTCCTAAATATCTTCAGCCACAAACAAAGATACTTTTGAATCCAGTTAGCTTGGCGATTGATGGAATACA
>JAPLFM010000027.1:548-2415 GCA_026390675.1 Candidatus Kapaibacterium sp.
AGACATTGCTAAAATGCCCAAACTTAGTGAGTGGCACATATATGGAAATGAACAACAAGGGCGTTTTTCAGTAAAGAAACCAGACTATGACCCTATTACAGATCCTTTGTATTATCTTGATGTTTTGAAAAGTGATGTAACAAAAAAGAATTTCTTTAGAATACTTGACAAAAAACAATATGAGCTCAAAGACCACTTAGGAAATGTGCGTGTAGCTATAGGAGATATGAAGATACCTACTGGAACTCGAGGAGTTGCACCTTTTGTGGTAGATGAGAAAGCAGTAAACGATTACTACCCTTACGGAATGCTTATAAGTGATAGAAGTTGGAGTAGTGGCAGTAGTAGGTATGGGTATAATGGTAAAGAGATGGATAATGAATTAAAAGGAACTGGTAATAGTTTAGATTTTGGTGAAAGAGTATATGACCCAAGAACTGGTAGATTCCCAACTCCTGATAAGTTAAAAGATATTTTCTCTTTTCAGAGTTCTTATGTGTATGGAGAAGACAACCCCATTCTTTTCGTAGATGAAAATGGAACTAGATCAATGGGATATATTGAAAAATATTTTTGTGGAGGACCTCAAGACTGGTTAAATACTTTTAACCCTACTGTTTCAAATACATCGTTTCATAAATAGCTTTGCTGACTCAAAAAAAATTAATACTCAATGGTTTGCTACTTCTACTAAAATCACAAAACTTTTTTTTAGTGTAGGGTTGATAGATTTTAATGTATCATTATTAAATAATATTTACGGAATTGGAGCTTTGTGTTTATCCAAATCAACAAATGATTTCCTTTATAATGTTGCTAATAAAGTTCAAAGTTTTAATATGAATTTAGTTAATGAAATAAGAAGTAAAGGTACAATGAATGGAAGTTCTTCTGGAAGTTTTAAAAATGACTTGTCTATTTTATTCAAAGAACAAACTGTTGTTCAAGATATTATAGATAAATTAGAAAATAAAAACGAAGTTATTTCAGATTATAATAAAGCTTTCGGACTTTTTCAACGATTGTCTATAGCACCTGAATATCTTAAAATTGCGATTCAAGCTAACGATGATCAAGATTTGAATTTTGGTAATTTAAGAGATAGACTATTAATTGGGAGTGCAGGTCTTAGAATTGGTCGTAATGAGGATACTTCCCCAGCAATAATTAAAAAAGAAGTTGATGATCTACTAAAGAGTAAAGGAAATTAAAATGGGAATTTTTAAATATATATTTTTAATCATATTTAGTTTGTTGATTATTGAACCACTTCTATCATTAAAAATAGGTAAATTTGGAATTCCTTTATTAGATGGATATCCTATTATTTTGTATTGGATTATAATAAATTTTTATATTTCTAATTTAATTATTTATAGACTTAAATTAATAGATCTAAGACTTCCATTTTATAAATTTTTGATATTTATAATTTTAACAACATTACTTATTCTATTTACTTTTTATTGTATTGGTAATATGATTATTGTTCATAAAGTTGCATTTAAATTTATTGAAATCCCTTTACAAGAATATATACAATATTTTATTTCCCCAATTGTACATTTATTTTTCTACCTTTTTTATAGAAATAAAAAATTGATTATAACAGTATTAAATTGTTTTTTAATATCATTATTTTGTTATATTGTTTGTTTTATACTAAGTAAATCAGAAATTTATATGTTATTTGACTTGTATTCAACAAGTAGAATAAGATATTTTGTAGATATTTTTTTGATAATTTATTCACTTTCTAAGTATAAAGAATTTAAATTAGAAGAACAAGAGAATACAACTTTACAAGCTCTACAATGAGTTTACTTGCAATTGATGGTATTGACAAAAGTGTTACTTTAAATCATAA
>JAPLFM010000171.1:0-7285 GCA_026390675.1 Candidatus Kapaibacterium sp.
TTTTTTTTACTTTAATTGTTTTAGCAATTTTATCCTTATTATCATTTCACTTTAAAAGTGAACAAAATATAAGTTTAAATGTTAGTATGTTAGATTTTGGTTATAAGGAAAATATTAAAACTGTTAAAATCAATTTTAATTCTTTAAATGAATCCTATTGGAAAGTTTATTCCTTAAGTTCTAACAAATGGGTATTTTGTGATTTAGTTGAAGGAAATGTTTCAAAATCAATTAATGTAACAATTATCAGAAATAAACTAGAATATGGAAAGAACATTGACACATTATATTTTGAATTAGTCAATGACAACCAAAATATTGAAAATAAAAAAATAATAGCTTTACCAGTTATAGCTTTCAAGAGACCTTCTATAATTGAAGCACTTACATACAATATTCAGAATTCAATTTTAATTTTAAAACAATATTTTGATTCTACTTATACTTTTTTTGGTTCATATAAAGTGAATCATCTGAACAAAGAAACTAATATTGGTATGTCTTATTTTGCTGATAAAAATTCTATTTTTGCTGATGCTGGAAATAATGTTTATTTCAAATCTGGTAATTCAACAGATAATATGAGTGGACTATTACTAAATAAACGTAGCATTGATTTTTATAAGGACTCAAGTAATTTTATTAATGCAGATTTTTATTTAGATTTAATAGCAAACCAAAATATTTTATTTGACAATAAAAGTTATCACCAATTCAGAGCTAATGGTGGAGGTCAGATTAATGCTATTTATTCGGATAGTATTCTATCGGTAGCTCCTATCGAATGTTTTCCTGAACCATCTCAAATTACAATGTCAACTATACCTTTATCTTTATTCTGGAAAAAAACTGCGAGTCCAGATGATAGTGTATATGCGGTATTAGTTTCTAAGAATGATGAGAGTTTTAAGGTTACCTCGATAAAACCAGTAAATGACGACAAGGGAGCTTTAGTAGTTCCACCTTCACTTTTAGCAAAAGTATTGACTGGTAACAGAGTGACTTATATATGGATTATAAGATATAGAAGTAAATTAGATGTATTAAATCGAAGAATTTTAGTAAGTCAGTCACAAAAAAGTTATGAAATTATTTTAAATTGAGTAGCTTTAATTTAATTTATTTTAACTAATATTGTATTAATATAATATATAAACACAAGAGATTCTTGTAAATTGTTTCCAACTTTTTCTAAGGTAACCATTATGAAAAGAGCATTTGTATTTGTAGTAGTGCTACTATTTAGTATCCATATTTCATCTTTTAGTGAAAACACTAAAAGTGTAGCAGTAAAATCAATTTCTAAAGTAACTGGTAAGGATGCCTCCAAATACTCATCTAAGCATCTACAAGATTGGTTAGATCTAAGTATTTATCTTGCTCAAAGGAATAGAGGATTTACACCTGTAGTTGCTGCTAGAGCTTATGGCTATCTTAGTTTAACTGCTTATGAAGCTATGGTTAGTGGTAGTACAAAATATTGTTCAATGCAAAACCAAATAAGTGAATATAAAAATTTTGATTTTGCAGATGAAAATAAAGAATACCATTGGTCAGCTGTTTCAAATGCTGCTCTAAGAAAAGTATTGAATTATCTATTTATCAATGATTACTCAAGTTTCCCTCAGCTAAGTGTAAAATCTATGGATTCATTGGAAACTTTTCACAATGATAGATTTAAAAAGGAAGCAAGTGATGAAATTATAAAAAGATCTATTGAGTATGGACAAAAAGTCGCCGACCAAATTATTGCTTATTCAAAAACTGATAATCAAGAATTTTGCTGGAAAGATGAGAAAAATTTCCCAGTTGACTATAAAGTTCCAACTGGAAGAGACAAATGGGTCCCTAAAAAAGGTACAATCCCAGATGCACTTCATCCTGAGTGGGGCAAAGTAAGAACATATTCACAAAAGAATAGTCGAATCTTTGATATTAATCCACCACATCCATATTCTGAAGATACAACTTCATTATTCTTTAAAGAAGCTTTAGAAACTTTCACTTTATCACAGAGATGTTTTAATGTTAAAGATCCAAAGGATAAACACTTAAATGTAATTTCTCAATACTGGAATGACGAACCATACAGAAGTGCAACTCCTGCTGGTCACAGCTTATCAATAGCTCGTCATATAATAACAAAAGAAAATATGCCTTTAGATAAGGCTTCTGAGTTGATTGCAAAAGTTGGGATGAGTTTGCATGATGCTTTTGTTTTTTGTTGGAATGTAAAATATAATTATAACACAATAAGACCAATTACTTATATTCGTAAAATGGATTACTTTAAGAAACCTAATTGCAATATGCCAATTGCTTGTCCGCCATTTCCTGAATACATTGCAGGTCATGCAACTGAATCAGGAGCAGCAATGGAGGCATTGACTTCAATGATGGGTGATAATTATAAATTTACTGATTCTACTCACTTTGTAATTAGGTTTGATTTGCCAGAAGATATTGTAGTGCCAAGGACTTTCAACTCATTTTACGAATGTGCAGAGGAAATTGCAATTTCTAGAGTTTATGGTGGCATTCATTTTAGAAAAGCAGGTGTGGAAGGAACAAGAGTAGGCAAATTGGTTGCTAAAAATGTTCTTGCATTCAAGTTTAAAAAAGATTAACAAAAAACACCCAATAACTAAAAATTATTGGGTATTTTTTTATATACATATCTAATTTTTAACAATATAAAGATTTTACTAATAAAAATGTTATAAAATCGTTATTTTTGTTTTTTCCTATCTAATAAGCAGCAAAAATAAATGGATAAATTAATAGTTCAAGGTGGTAGTAAGATACAAGGTAAAGTAAAAGTATCTGGTGCCAAAAATGGTTCTTTAGCTCTAATGCCAGCTACAATTCTTGCCTCTGGCACATATAAATTGTTTAATACTCCTAATCTTAAAGATGTTTGGACTTTCTCACGCCTTCTCGGCTCATTGGGTATATTTTGCGAACTCAATGACAATGAACTTTTTATTGATTCAAGGGGTATTAATAGTTACGAAGCTCCTTACGAATTAGTAAAACAAATGAGAGCGTCTTTCTATGTGTTAGGTCCTTTGGTTGCAAGATATGGAAAAGCCAAAGTTTCTCTACCCGGAGGATGTGCTTGGGGTCCCAGACCTGTAGATTTGCATTTGAAAGGATTAGAAAAGTTGGGTGCTACAATCACAGTTGAAAAAGGTTATATATTAGCTGAAGCTGAAAAATTAAAAGGTGCAAAATTCCATTTTGATATATCGAGTGTTGGAGCAACAGGTAACGTTTTAATGGCGGCAACACTTGCAAAAGGTAATACACTTTTAACTAATGCAGCACTAGAACCAGAGATTACAGCTTTGGCTCGTATGTTAGTTAAAATGGGAGCAAAGATTGATGGTATCGGTACTTCTCAATTAGAAATCGAAGGTGTTGATGAATTAAAAGCTGTTGATGAGACTACAATTCCAGATCGTATTGAAGCTGCCACATATCTAATAGCTGCTGCAGTAACAGAGGGAGAAATTGAATTAGAAAATGTTAACCCTTATCATCTTGCAACAGTGATTGACAAACTTGAAGAATCTGGGTGTGAAATTGATGTCAATAATGATAAAATCCATTTGAAAATGCAAGGTAATCCTAAACCAGTTGATATTATTACTCAGGTTTATCCGGGAATACCTACTGATATTCAAGCTCAATGGACTACATATATGCTTAAAGCTGAGGGAGTATCAAAAATAACAGAAATAATATATCCTGACAGATTTAAACATGTTCCTGAATTAATCAGACTTGGTGCTGATATTGATGTATCTGATAATTTTGCAATTATCAAAGGTGGGAAAAAACTTTCAGGAGCTTCAGTAATGTCTTCTGACTTGAGAGCTAGTGCTTGCTTAGTAATTGCAGGTTTGATAGCCGATGGTGAAACAGAAGTACACAGGATATATCATTTGGATAGAGGCTACGAAGCTATGGAGAAAAAACTTATAGCGCTTGGAGCTAATATCAGAAGAGCAAAAACAGAAATTATTTAGATTTTGACTTGAATTTAAAATTATTTTACTCACTTTTTAGGTTTTCTTATGAAAAAAATATTACTTTTGCTTTTTGTAGCTTTATATGCTAACCTAATTAGTCAAACAATAAAAGTTATTGGAGTTGATGCTTCAAACTATCCTAAAATGAAAGCTGAATTTATTATTAAAGATTCAACTGGAAAAGAGTTGAGAGATGAAGTTTTAATTTCAAATTTAAGTCTTATTGATGCTTACGATACACGCACTATTACTAATAAATTTTGCGAATTTGGTAAATATAAATTTTCATTAGTTTTAACTCTTGACAAGTCTGCTTCTATGCTAGATGACATCAATGGTAATGCAGCAACTAAACCTAATAGGAAAATAGATGCAGCAATGAATTCTGCAAAAGCACTTATAGATGGTTTACCCGGCTATCTAGATAACCCTTTAGCTGATGTAGCTTTAACTGCTTTTTCAGCTGGTCCAGTATCAAATGTTCCTTTTTTTCGACCTCACGATATATTAAAATGGTTTACTTATAATAGAGATTCGCTTAAAAAAGAAATTGATTTAATAAAACCTGTTGGTGCTACAGATTATAATGTTGCATTTTTAGGTAATTCAAGTTTGGGTGTCTTAGGTATTATGGACTTGTGTGAAGTTGCAAAATATAAACCAGTAGTTATTTTTGTAACTGATGGGGAACATAATCCTCCGGCTCCTTTTAAACCTGTTAATGTAACTGAAATAGTAACAAGAGCAAAAAGAAGTGGAACAACTATTTATGCTATTACAATTGGCTTAGCAACTAATCCAGAATTAACAGCTATTACTTCACAAACTGGTGGAATAGTTTATGAGAATCTGAAAAATGAGGATGATATTTCAGCAGTTTATTTTGACATTTTATCAAAATCTAATATTTACGGAAAGCAAAGTCCTTGCACTTTTGAATGGGAAACAAAATGTGATGGTGCAAGGGGAGAACTGTCTATTTCCAAACCTATTGTTGCTTCTACAACATTTACTTATTATATTGATAAAATATATAAACCTACATTAAATGTTGTTCCTACTAATTTGTATTTTTCAAATTCAGGTATAGGTGTACCACAAACTAAAAATATAACTTTAACTGCCATAAATAGAGACGTTCAATTTGATTCTCTTCCTAAATTTTCCAATCCTCGCTTTCAATTTGACTTTAATGGTAAAACTTTTCCATTAACACTTAAAAAAGATGCTTCTATTGTATTTAAAGTCATATATACGCCAACTGACACCATACAAAAAGGACAGTCTTTTACTTTTAATACTTCGGCTTGCTATGGGAACTATTTTGATTGTGATTTTTTTAAAACTGATGTAAATGAATATGATAATTCTTCTGAATACAAAATGTTTTATTATCCAAACCCAGTCAAAGATTTTTTAGATCTTGATTTGTCAAATATTAATAATCTTGATTTAGAAAATGCAGATTTTAAATTAATGAATCCTTTAGGTCAAACAATTTATTATCAGAAGATAAGTGATATTGGAAATTCAAATATTAAATTTGATCTAAGTTCTATTCCTTCAGGTCTGTATTATGGCATATTCCAAAGTAAAAGTTTTGTAAACCATACAGCAATAAGAATTGTTAGATAATAATTAAATTTGGTTAGAATGCTTTTATGGAAAATCCTTTAATACCTGTAATTTTACTTTTTTTGATTGGAGCAGTCGGTGGATATTTAGGAGGATTGTTAGGAGTTGGAGGAGCCTTGATTTTTGTTCCAGTTCTTACGTTTTATTTCAAAAGTGTAATGGGTCTGGAAAGCGAAATGATTGTTCGTTGTGTATTAGCAAACTCAATGTTTTGTGTCTTATTTACTGGATTGATTGCAAGTTATAATCAAATAAAAATTAAAAACTTCTATTTAAAAGCAGTTTTATATACTGCATTACCTGGTTTGGCAAGTACTACTGCATTAACTTATTTTATCAATCATACATCATTTTATTCAAAAGAAAAATTTGCATTATTCTTTATCATAATGCTACTTTTTATGATTTACCGAATGTTTCAAAAAATTGATGAAAATAATACAAAAAATGTGATTGAGATAAAAGCAACTAATTTTGCAATTGTTGGTTTTGGTACTGGGTTAATTACTTCTCTTTCAGGTTTGGGTGGTGGTTTGATTATGATACCTGTTTTTAGTAAATATATTAAACTTCACCTAAAGCAAGCTATTTCAATCTCAACAGGAGTAATACCTTTTTTTGCTTTACCTAATGTTGTTTTTTACTTGTTTCAAGATTTGCAATATGAGAAAGCTTTACACTTTGGTTATATATTTCCTTATGTAGCAATCCCAATGACTTTAGGAATAATAATTACAACTCGTTTCGGAATTAATTCTGCTAAAAACATGACTCAAAATAAAATTAGAACGATTTTTTTATGTGTTATTATACTAGCAACTGTAAAAATGATTTTTGAAGTATTTTAAGCTCAATTTATTCAAAAATCAAATAATCCAAGATTTGATAAATGAATATATAAATGATTGGTACATTATTTGACTTATATGAATTTTAATATTTTATTCAATTTATTTGTAACATTAAAGTTACTTTTACGTTAATAAAAAAAAATTAATTTAATTTAAAAATATCTTTAAATAATAGGGAAATAAATGAAAAAAGCAATTTATATAATTGCTGCAATATCAACTGGTATTGTAATAGGATTTTTTGCTCAACCTATGTTGTCAGGTGACAATATTTATGAACAAATGAAAAAATTTCAATTTGTACTAAATACTGTTACTAAAAACTATGTTGATGAGGTAGATACTCAAAAGATAATAGAAGCAGCCATATCAGGTATGCTAGCCGAACTAGACCCCCACTCTACTTACATCACAAAAGATGAGATGAAAAAAGTTACTGAAGATTTCAAAGGTCATTATGATGGAATTGGTGTAGAGTTTGATATAATCAATGATACTATAACAGTAATTGCACCTCTTTCAGGAGGACCATCGGAACTTTTAGGTATTTTGTCAGGAGATAAAATTGTCAAAATAGATAATAAAGATGCAGTTGGAATTTCAAGAGAAGAAGTACCCAAAAGATTAAAAGGACCAAAAGGAACTATAGTAGAAGTAGATGTAAAACGAGATCGTGAAAGTGAACTTATTCATTTCACTATTAAAAGAGATGTAATTCCAAATTATTCTTTGGAAGCATATTATATGATTGATAAAACTGATGTT
>JAPLFM010000171.1:7303-8823 GCA_026390675.1 Candidatus Kapaibacterium sp.
TAATCTTAACTCGTTTCGCTGAAACAACTTATGATGAAATGATGAGTGCAGTTAATAATCTTAAACAACAAGGGATGAAACGAATGATTTTAGACCTAAGAGGCAACCCAGGTGGATATTTGACTCAAGCGTATAAAATTGCTGATGAATTTATTCCTGGTGGTAATATGATTGTATATACAAAAGGTCGCCGTCCTGAATTTGATGAATCATACACTTCTTCTGAAGGTGGAACTTTGGAAGATATTCCATTAATTGTAATGGTTAATGCAGGTTCGGCATCAGCTAGTGAAATAGTTTCAGGTGCAATTCAAGATTTGGATAGAGGTTTGGTTGTTGGTACTACTTCTTTTGGTAAAGGCTTAGTGCAAAGACAGTATGAATTAGAAGATGGTGCTTCCTTTAGATTAACAATCTCAAGATATTATACTCCTTCAGGTCGTTCTATTCAAAGACCTTATAAAGACAAAGATGTAGCTGCTTACCGAAATTTAGTTGGAAGACTTGAACTAGAGGAAGGGGCTAATGTTGAACATAGCTTTGAGAAATTGAAGAAAGATGAAAAAAACAAAGATGCAAAAGATAAAGATAAAATTAATTTTGACTCAATTAAAACTTATAAGTCTAAAGCAGGAAGAATGCTTCTTGGCGGTGGCGGTATTACTCCAGATTTTATAGTTAAGGGTGATACATCTCGCTTAACAAAAATGGTAAGTAAAGTTGGATATAGTGTGTATAATGAAATCGCTAACGATTATTTACATACAGATGAAGGAGCTAAATTTAAAGAAAAATACAAAAATAATTTTACTGACTTTTTGAGAAATTATGAAATTCCAAAATCAATTTATAACTTGTATAAAGAAGTTTTAAAAGCTAAAAAAATTGATTGGGTTCAAGATGATTTTGACAAAGATAAAGATTTTATTGATATGTTTATAAAAAGAAGAATTGCACGTATAATTTGGGATAGGAATAAAGATGCACAGATTTTCTCTACAATAGATAGACAATTAACAAAGGCTGTTGCTTTATTTCCTGAATCAGAAAAAGTTAGAAAAATGAAATAATATCAGATTATAATTTCTTTTAAACAAGACTATCTTATTAATTTAAGGTAGTCTTTTTTTTTAGTATGTTTAGACTCAAAATTTAAGTATTTCTACCCAATTCAGTAATAACAGGCTTCTATTATTAAAATTAAGTAATTATTCTTAATATAAACACTTTTTAAATACCTATTTTTGTATTGTAATTAATTCAATATCCTAATTATTAAGGAAATAATATCATGGCAGATACAAATAAATACATTGACCCCCACTACTTTGCTCAGAATATTAATGCAGCAAGAGAAGGGGCGTTGCTTGCTCAACTTAAAAGGACAAAACAAGCAATAGATAAATTAAAAACGATACTAGATTTAATAGATGAAAGCGATTCTAAATATAAAGGTGGGTTCTAAAATTTAAGTGTATGATATTCAAGGATTTATGCTTATATTTGTATAGTTAATTTAA
>JAPLFM010000326.1:0-839 GCA_026390675.1 Candidatus Kapaibacterium sp.
TAGAATCAGATATAATCAAGTTTACAATCCAAGAGTTTATTTCCGTTCTTTTGCTACTAGAGATAGTTCAAGCGAAGTTAGTAAAAATATTCTTGATTCAATAGAAGTATTAAAAACTTGTGGTTTTGATTTAATCATAGTTGAAACAAGTGGAATTGGTCAAGCAAATAGCAAAGTAGCTGAAGTAAGCAATAATACTCTTTATGTTATGACTTCCGAATTTGGTGCTCCATCACAATTAGAAAAAATTGATATGCTTGATATTGCTGATTTCATAGCAATTAATAAGTTCGAAAAAAGAGGTAGTGAAGATGCTTACCGTGAAGTTAAAATTAATTATTTAAGAAATAGAAATCCAAAAGTAGATAAAACTAAATCATTAGAGGAATTAGATTTGCCTGTTTATGCTTGCTCTGCTAATCAATTTAATAATGCTGGTGTAAATAGATTATTCAAAGATTTGCTCGAACTAATTACAACTAAAAATAACAACAATTACGATAAGAAGAGTGAATTAATAGACTTACTTCCTACTAAGTTCAATCAAAACTTTGGATTGATAGACAATCGCAGAATTAATTACTTAGCTGATATTTCAGAAACTGTTCGAACTTATCACAAAAATGCTCAATTAGAGGTGGAACTAGCTGATGTAGCTTATTCACTTAAAAATTCAATTTCTCAATTTAAAGATGATAATATAGTAAATCCATTAAAATCAAAGTATGAAGAAAAGTGGAATTTACTTTCAGAACAAACTAAAAAATTCATTGCTTCACATAAAGAAAAATGTGATTCTTTCCTTCAAGATGAATTGATTTATAAAATTCAAGGTAAGG
>JAPLFM010000326.1:911-19574 GCA_026390675.1 Candidatus Kapaibacterium sp.
AAATTCCTAAGATAGCTCCACCAAATTATGAATCTTATAGAGAAATTGTTAAGTTTTATTACAAAGAAAATTTTGCTGGTGAATTTCCTTATACTGCAGGAGTTTTCCCATTCAAACGAACTACTGAAGATCCCAAAAGGCAATTTGCGGGTGAAGGAAGTCCTGCTCAAACAAATAGACGCTTTCATTATTTGACAGTAAATGATGATTCAAAAAGACTTTCTACTGCATTTGATGGTATTACATTATATGCTGAAGACCCAGCAGAGCAACCTGACGTTTATGGTAAAATTGGTGAAGCTGGAGTTTCTATTTGTACTATAGATGATATGGACGTGCTTTTTAAGGGGTTTGACCAAACAGCAGCACTAACATCAGTATCAATGACAATTAATGCACCTGCACCAATTATGGTAGCTTTCTACTTTATGACTGCATATAAAAGAGAGCTTTTGAAACTTGGACTTGAATATGGAAAGATTGACCAAGAAACTAAAGAGCGAATAAAAGCTGAAACATTTAGAAAACTTCGTGGTACTGTGCAAGCAGATATGCTTAAAGAAGATCAAGGGCAGAATACAATTATTTTCTCTATTGATTTTGCTATGAAGCTAATTGGTGACTTGCAAGAGTATTTATCAAAAACTAAGATAATGAATTACTACTCTCTTTCGATTAGTGGTTATCATATTGCTGAAGCTGGAGCAAATCCAATTTCTCAACTTGCTTTCACTCTTGCTAATGGGTTTACTTATGTAGAGTATTTCTTAAATCGTGGTATCTCAGTTGATGATTTTGCTCCAAACTTATCATTCTTCTTTTCAAATGGTATGGATCCAGAATATTCAGTAATTGGTAGAGTGGCTCGTAGAATATGGGCAATTGCTCTTAGAGATAGATATGGTGCAAATGATAAGAGCCAAAGATTGAAATATCATATCCAAACTTCAGGACGCTCTCTGCACGCTCAAGAGATTGATTTTAATGATATTCGTACTACTTTGCAAGCTCTAATAGCATATTATGATAATTGTAATTCGCTACATACTAATTCTTATGATGAGGCTGTTACTACTCCAACAGAAGAATCGGTAAGACGCTCTATGGCTATTCAGCTTATTTTGAGTAAAGAATTTGGTTTGCTTAAAAACGAAAATCCTAATCAAGGTTCTTTCATTATTGATTTATTAACTGACCTAGTGGAAGAAGCTGTTTTAGAAGAGTTTGATAATATTTCTCGCAGAGGTGGAGTGCTTGGTGCTATGGAAACAGGCTACCAACGTTCTAAAATACAAGAGCAATCTATGTATTACGAGCATCAAAAACAAACTGGCGAATATCCTATAATTGGAGTAAATACTTTCTTAAATGCAAACGAAACAAATCTTTACGACAAAATGGAAGTAATTCGCACTCCTGACGAAGTGAAAAACGAAAGACTTACTGAGCTAAAAGCATTCAAAGAAGCACATAAAAATGAATCTGAAAATGCCTTAAACAAACTTAGACAAGTAGCAATAACTGGTGGCAACATCTTTGAAGAACTACTAAACACAGTAGAACATTGCTCTATGGGACAAATCACAAGAGTTTTATACGAAGTTGGTGGTAAATATAGAAGAGGGATGTAGTATTGTTTTTAATGAAAATTAGTTTCATACCATATAAACAAATAACAATTAAATCTCCACTTAGTAAAGATGAAATACTCAATGCTGTTAAAGAGTTAACTGTTCCCATTAAACAAGAATTTACTTTATTTTACTATGATAATGATGTATTAAGTCAATACAATGGTGATATTGACAAAAATAGTTTTAAACTTACTAGAGTAGTTTATAAAGCAGGTTCTGGTAATCCAGCAATTCTAGGCTCATTGAGTTCTAATGAAAATAAAACATATATTTATATTAAATATCGTGCTAAATATTTTAATTTGATTTTTATTTCAATTTGGATGTTATTTGCACTTTATGGATTTATAAATGCTATTATTTATGAGATTTCACAAAATTATTTTGATTTTAGAGTTTTATATTTGTTAATTTTTGTTGTTGTTGCTTATTTAATGATTTTAATTCCATTTAATGTAACTTGCAAAAAACCTACAATAGATTTTCTTAAAGTCTTTAAAGGTGAGGTGATTGAAGAGGAATGAAACACAATAATTTTAGCTTAGAGGTGGTGGAATTTGTAGCTCGAGGCAATGCAACTTCTTCCTGGTGGACACTTCGGAACTTAAGCCGTGGTTACACCCTCTAAGCGTTTTTATTTTATTAAAAGATATTTTCAATATGTTTGATAAGTATTATAAAAATAATTAAACCATATTTTTCGTCTTAAAATAAAAATTTAATTAGGAGTTATAGGGAATGAGCATTAATCCATATAATGAAGCAATGAGATATATTAAAAATGCTGAAGCAACTTTAGAATTAGCAGGCACAGATGGTAAATTCTTTGTTGATGAAAAATATGTCAAAACAGCTTGTGGTACTGCTTATTCAGGTTTGTTAAAAGGTTTGGGTTTCTATTTTGAAATAAAAGGTATTCCCAAAAGAAAAGGAAGAAAATCTATTGAATATTATAAAACTGAACTTTCTAAAATGGATAAGAAACTTTTAAACTACTTAAATAGCGGTTATGAGCTTTTGCATTTATACGGCTATTATGATGGTGGCAAAAAAATCCAAGCAAAGCAGCTGGATTTGATGATGCCACATCAATAATTGAAGCATTAAAACCATACTCAAGTCTTAAAAATTAAACAAATATGAATCAAGATATAAGATGGAAGCAAAGATTTAGTAATTTTGAAAAGGCATTAATTGTCTTTAGGGATTTTATTGCTACAGGCGAATTAAACATAAGAGAAAAGCAAGGTTTAATAAAATCTTTTGAATATACTTACGAATTAGCTTGGAAAGTAATGAAAGACTATCTTAAAGATGCTGGAATAAATGATATTATTGGCTCAAAAGATGCAATTAGAAATGCTTTCAACCAAGGATTAATTTCTGATGGTGAAATTTGGATGGAAATGTATGAAGATAGAAATAGTACAGTTCATACTTATGATATTGAAGAAGCAGAGATAATTGTAAAAAATATTATTGAAAAATACTCAAATGAATTTGAAGATTTTTATATCAAATATGAGTCTTTGTTATGACTTATGGTCTAAAAGAAGATACTATCAATAAAATTCATTCAGTTTTTATCTTATTTCCTGAAATTGAAAAAGTTTTAATATATGGTTCAAGAGCTAAAGGTAATTTTAGAAATGGTTCTGATATAGATTTAACTTTATTTGGTCATAATTTAGATTACATTCTCCTCAACAAAATTAAATCATTATTAGATGATTTGAATACACCATATTTGATTGATATTTCAATTTATGATAAAATCAAATCCGATGAATTATTAGATCATATTAATAGAATTGGAAAAGAATTTTATAAATTAAAAGCATAGAAAAATAAGCAACTAAGGAAACAATTAAATTCCCCAAAATTCAACAACTAATTTTGATAAGTCGTTAATAGCAATCATTTTGAAGTTAGAAAATTCTAAAGTCTTATTATCTTATTGTTTTTGTCAAACATAATATCACCCATTTCATCAAATGAATTATTAGTTATAACTATCATTTCATCTCTTAGTTTAGAGAAACTATTATGAAAATAACAAGGATTTTCAGAATTACAAGTTTCTAATCCTAAAGAACAATCAACAAAAAATCCATTACCATCTATACAGTTAATAATATTTTTAAGTTTGCCTTTTTTGTTTTCTTCAGTCATAAAAAAGCCACCATTTGGACCTTTTGTTGACGAAATAATTTTTTCTTTTGCAACTCTTTGTAATATTTTACTTAAAAAATATTGTGAAATATTTAAATCTTTAGCTATAACTGAAATTCCAACTTTTTGTTCTGGACTTGATTTTACAGTCAAATATAAGACTGCTCTAATAGCATTTTTGCAAGTTTGTGAAAACATTTTGTTTTATATTAATTGATAAACTGATTATTTTATTATTACAAATATACTGAAAAATTTATGTACAAAAAACAAATAAAGTAAAAATAAGACAAAAAGGTCTTGTATACTTGTAATTTTTTTATTAAATTTGAATTAAATAAATTACAAAATAAATAATTTTTGTTTTTTAATAATTTAATTAAAGGTATTTATATGAAAAAACGTTTTTTAACTATAACTGCTATAATAGCATTGTTTTCATTGAGCATATTGATTAGTGCTTTCAATAATGAAAACAAAGATACAAAAACTGATGGTGTTAAGTTTACCCAAGCTGAGCTTACTCATCCACCTTTTGTACCTCAGGCATTGGGTAATAGGAAACCCTCAAATATAAGAGTTGATCTTGAAATTATAGAAAAAGAAGGACCAATTGCAAATGGTGTTTCTTATACATTTTGGACTTTTGGTGGAACAGTCCCTGGTAGTTTCATAAGAGTGAAAGAAGGGGATTTTGTAGAGTTTCATTTGAAGAACAATCCAAATAACAAACTTCCTCATAATATTGATTTACATGCAGTAACTGGTCAAGGTGGGGGAGCAGCGTCTTCTTTAACTGCACCAGGTCACGAATCAGTATTTTCATTTAGAGTAATTAATCCAGGACTTTATGTTTACCACTGTGCTACAGCCCCAGTTGGTATGCACATTGCAAATGGAATGTATGGTTTGATTTTAGTTGAACCAAAAGTTCCAATGCCTAAAGTAGATAAAGAATATTATGTTATGCAAGGTGATTTCTATACAGCTGGTGCTAATGGTGATCAAGGCTTGCAACCATTTGATATGAGTAAAGCAATAAAAGAACAACCAGATTATGTAGTTTTTAATGGTGCAACTGGAGCAATAACAGGCGACAAATCTTTAACTGCTAAAGTTGGTGAAAAAGTAAGAATATATATTGGTAATGGTGGACCTAATTTGGTATCTTCTTTCCACGTAATTGGAGAAATTTTCGACAATGTGTATATTGAAGGTGGTAGCTTAATTAACCATAATGTTCAAACTACTTTAGTTCCTGCTGGAGGATCTGCAATAGTTGATTTTAAAGTAGATGTACCGGGTACTTTTATCATTGTTGACCATTCTATATTTAGAGCGTTTAATAAAGGTGCTATTGGTATGCTTAAAGTAACTGGACCAGAAAATAAAGATTTGTATTCAGGAAAGCAAGATGATAGAATTTATTTAGCAGAAGGTGGATCTATTCAAACTATGCCATCAGTTGCTATAGTCCAACCAGTAGCTAAAAATTTGCAAGAACGAATAGCTTATGGTAAAATAGTTTTTGCAAATAACTGTGTTGCTTGTCATCAAGCTGATGGACAAGGTTTAAAAGGAGCTTTCCCTCCACTAGCAAAATCTGATTATTTAAATGCTGATAAAGATAGAGCAATAAAAATTCTTAAAAATGGACTTCAAGGTGCAATAACTGTCAACGGTACTCGTTTTGATAGTGTTATGCCTAAATTAGCTTTAACAGATGAACAAATTGCTAATGTATTATCTTATATATTAAATAGTTTTGAAAATAGTGGCGGTGAAATTACTACCACTCAAGTTACTAACCAACATGATTAAAGGAGTGTTTTTATGAATAAGAAACTTATAATTTTAACAATTATTACTGTTTCAGTTTTTGTTTTTGGAAATTTGTATTCAAAAGATGATGCAAAAATAAATAGAGGAAAAGCAGTGTATTCTGCAACTTGTGTTGCTTGCCATCAAGCAACTGGTAAAGGTTTACCTAATGCATTTCCTCCTCTTGCTGGTTCTGACTTTTTGAATAAAGATATTAATAGAGCAATAAAATTTGTTAAATTTGGGTTTAAAGGTCCAATTACTGTCAATGGTGTAAACTATAATTTAGAAATGGTTAAACCTAACTTAACAGATGATCAAATTGCTGATGTATTAACTTTTGTAACAAATACTTGGGGTAATAAACCTAAAGATGTTACAAAAGCTCAAGTTGCTAAAGTAAAACAATAAAATCATTTTAGAGCTGAAATCGTGTTCAAATTGTTATATAAATTAATTTTGCTTATTTACTTGTTGTTTTGTTTGAATTATTTAGATGCTAAAGATGATTCCACTTGTGTAATAACAAGTGGAATTTTTAAACAAACTTTTGGTTTTGATACTTCAACGGTGGTAATTAAATCATTTGAAATTGATAAATACCCTGTTACAAATTTAGAGTATCTAAGTTTTGTCAAACAAAATAGTAAATGGCTAAAAAGTAAAGTTAAATCGGTTTTTTCAGATAAAACTTATTTGAGAAACTGGCAAAGTGACACGATTTTAGGTTCTAAAATTGAACCTAATTCTCCAGTAACAAATATTTCATGGTTCGCAGCCAAATCATATTGTGAATGTCAAGGCAAAAGGCTTCCAACAACAAATGAATGGGAGTATGTTGCTGACTATTCTAATTATAAAAATTTGAACCTCAATGATAGTAGCTTTTACCGTTTGATACTTAGTTGGTATGGCAAAGCTGGAACTGAAAAATTGGCAAAAGTTGGAAGTGGTTTTGAAAATCAATTTGGTGTGTTTGACCTTCATGGATTAGCTTTTGAATGGGTATATGATTTTGCTTCTACTATGCTTTCTGGTGAATCTAGAAAGGATGGAAGTATAGATAGAAGTGCTTATTGTGCCTCAGGTAGTCAAATTTCTTCAAATCTCAAAGATTATGCAGCTTTTATGAGATATTCTATCAGGAGTAGTCTAAAAAGTAATTTCACTATTAATAACTTAGGGTTTCGTTGTGTTAAAAGTATCAAATAAAATATTTCTTTTTTTGATTTTATTTTTAAATTTAAACTTGAATTTAATTTGCCAAATCCAAGACAAAAGTATTATTCAAAACAATACTTTTCAATCTTCAGCTCTTCCAGAATCTTCTATTTACAATCTTGAAAACAATTGGTTAGATCAAGAGAAATCAAATTTTAAGCTTAAAGAATTTAGAGGTAAAGCTATTGTAATTACAATGATTTATACTACTTGTAAATTCTCTTGTCCAGTTACTTTAGCATTTTTAAGGAATATTGAAAAGCAACTTGATAAAAGTACTCTTTCAAATATGATGTTTGTGCTTGTGAGTATGGATCCTGAAAATGACAATCCTGAGAAACTGAAAAATTTCCTAAAAGAAAACGAACTTAGTCCAAATAATTGGAAACTTCTGACAAGTTCTGAAGATGATATTACCGAGCTTGCATCAACAATTGGGTTTAAATTTAAAAAAATATCAGACAAAGATTATGCACATTCCAATATTATTACTATCCTTGATAAAAATGGAGTAGTAGTAAATCAAATTGAAGGTTTGAATGATGAAAATAATGGATTAAAAAATAGTATTATTGAAATCTCAAAGTAAGCTGAACTTGCTTCCCAAAAATCTATTTCTATTCTAAAAGTTATTTCAATTTAAACTTTTTAAGATTAAATAAAGTCGATTCTTAATTTTTTTATTTAAACATTCTATAATTTAAAAATATTTTTTGATTATTACATATCAAAATATTTTTTTTGAAATTTATAAGTAGAATCAATTTAAATGATAATTAATTATTTTTTCCACATTTATAAAATATTTGGTGATTAAATTCGATTTTATATAATTATTTTAGAAAAAATTAAAAATGTCAAAACCTTCACCTAAATATTGCTTTATAGATCCACTAAAAGGTCAGTTAATTATGACACTGACTGTAGAAGAGGAGTTTATTGCAGGTGGAGATTTTAAAATTGTGAATACTGAATCAAATGAAATTTTAGAAGAATGGAAGTTGACTGCAGATTTTGGTCGTCCTACTATATATAAGATCCAAACAGATGCAGATGAATTACATAAAGCTAAGTTGATTTGGAACGTATTAATTTGCACTAGAAATGCTAATAGATTTGAAGGCAAACTTGGAATTAAATTTTTCCAAAAAAGAAAGCCTTGTAAAATGTCCTCACCTTCAAGTTATATATTATTAAATGTGCCTCCTTGTGCTTTACAAAGTACAGAAAATTTAGCTGGCAGTCTGTTTTTTATAGTTAAAGAGAAATTAGAAGAGATAATTCAACCTCAAAATTAATGGAATTTTTTATGAATGTTTTAGTATGTGTATCGCGAGTACCAGATACTGCTACTCGTGTAGAAATTGGTGCTGATGGTAAATCAATAAATAATAACGGTGTTAAGTATATATTAAATCCTTATGACGAATATGCTTTAGAAGAAGGACTTAGACTTGTAGAGAAAAATGGTGGAGAAGTAACTGTTTGCACTGTTGGAGCAGATGTTTGTGTAGATATACTTCGTACTTCACTTGCAATGGGTGCTGAAAAAGCTGTTCATATCAAGTCTGAAGAAACTTTAGACTCTTTTTCAGTTGCAAAAAACATTGCTGAAGTAGCGAAATCAGCAAACTATGATGTAATTATTTTAGGTCGTCAAAGCATTGATTTCGATTCATTTCAAATGGTCTCTATGCTAGGTGAAATGTTAGAGCTACCATCAGTTTCTATGGTAGCAAAACTTGATATAAATGGAACTTTAGTAACTGGTGAAAGAGATATCGAAGGTGGTAAAGAAATTTTTGAAACATCACTTCCTGCTGTTATAAGTGTTCAAAAAGGTATTAACGAACCAAGATATCCAAAACTTCCTCAAATAATGAAAGCTAAATCAAAACCAATTGATGCTCGACCTGCTATTGAGACTGAAAAATATACATCAGTTCTTTCAATGGAAATACCTGCTAAGCAAAGAGTTGGTAAGATATTAACTGATTCTGATTCAGATATAAATGAATTAGTTAGATTATTACGTGAAGAAGCAAAAGTTATATAATTAAAATTAAAAAGGAAAATAAAATGAGTAAAATTTTAGTTTATTTAGAAGCACATAATGATGGCTTAAAAAGAATTTCATACTTCAGGTGCTTATGGTTTGTCAAAAGTAAATGTTATCAAAAATTCAAATTTATCAAGCTATTCTTCATCTGCAATTGCATCTTCAGTAGCTCAAATTGCAACTGCCGAATCTTGTAGTATTATATTTTATCCGGCAAATTCTTATGGACTTGAAATTGCACCAAGAACTGCTGTAAAATTAGAAGCAGGTTATATCTCTGATTGTATTGGTTTAGATTATAATGGTGGTGATATAATTGCATCTAAACCAGTTTACGCTGGCAAAGCAGTAACTAAATCTAAATCAGAAAGAACAAATAAAATATTTTCATTAAGGCCAAATATATTTACAGCAAGTGAATCCAATTCAACTTCTGTTACAATTTGCGATTTTGCTGTTAATATTTCAGATAAAGATTTGAAAGTTAAAATTACAGGATTAAGTAAAAATGAAGGTAAACTTGATGTTTCAGAAGCTGATAAAGTAGTTTCAGGCGGACGTGGATTAAAAGGACCGGAAAATTTTTATATAGTTGAAGATTTAGCAAAGTCAATTGGTGGTGCTGTTGGTGCTTCTCGTGCTGTAGTGGATGCTGGATGGAGACCTCACGGTGAACAAGTTGGTCAAACAGGTAAAACTGTTTCTCCAAATATATACATTGCATTAGCAATTTCGGGAGCTGTTCAACATTTGGCTGGTATGTCAAGTTCAAAAATTATTGTTGCAATAAATAAAGATAAAGATGCACCAATTTTTAAAGTAGCTGATTATGGAATTGTAGGTGATATATTTGATGTTGTTCCAAAATTAACAGCAAAAATTAATTCATTGTCTTAATTTATATTTTGTTTATATTGTAAATAAAGGTTTTGATAAAATCAAAATTTGAATATTGAAATTTTTTGTCTTGAAGTTATTATAGAATTATTTAAAAGAAAATTAAGAAATGGAAAGAGTACAAATACAAGTATTGGGAATTTCTGCTAGTCCAGTAAGCCAAAATGCTTATGCTTTAATAATGAAAGAAAATGAAGGAGATCGTAGGTTACCTATAATTATAGGTGCTTATGAAGCTCAAGCAATTGCTATGGAAATTGAAGGGATGTCATCTCCTAGACCAATGACACACGATTTAGTAAAAAACATAATTGATGCTTTTGGTGCTGTTTTAACAGAAGTAGAAATAAGTGACTTACAAGATGGAACATTTTTTGCAAAATTGTATTTTGAATCATTTGATATTGAAGTAGATGCAAGACCAAGCGATGCAATAGCATTAGCAGTTAGGTTCAATGCTCCTATTTTTATTAATAGTGACATTTTGGAAGATACTGGTCAGATACCTCAACCAGAAGAAATGGCTGCAGAAGATGCTTTTGGAAAAGAATCTTATTCTGCTTCAAAACAATTTAATGAGTCGCAACCAGCAACTCCATTATCTAAGATTGACAAATTACAAGTGCAACTTGACAAAGCTATAAATGATGAAGATTATGAATTAGCTGTAAATTTACGTGATGAAATAAAAAGAATTTTGGAAAGTACATAAAATTTCCGTAAATTTGTATTCTGTATTGATGCCGAAGTAGCTCAGTTGGTTAGAGCACAGGAATCATAATCCTGGTGTCGGCGGTTCAATTCCGTCCTTCGGTACAAGTAAAAAGCCCTATTACAAGTGTAGTAGGGCTTTTTTGGTTATTTTTAATATTTAGCTATTACTATCTTTCTAAGATAATACTTTGTCTAATAGTTTCAAAATTTGTTTTTAATGTAACATAATAAACACCTGTATTTAAGCTTTTATTATTTTTTGCATTGAATTGATAATTATGATCACCTGCAGCTAAAATTCCTAAATCTTCAAAAGCTACTTTTTGCCCTAAATTATTTGTAATTTCAAATGACACTGTACTTTCTATTGGTAAGTTAAAATTGAAATTGGTATATTCACTAAAAGGATTTGGAGATGCATTTACATAACATTTAGATTTATATGTAAATTCTTCTACATTCATTACAGCATCATTTAGGTTTGTTCCATTCGCATTAACAATTTGACCATTTGCAGAATTAATTAAAAGTACAATTGCTCTCATTTTAGTATAATTAAATTTTGAAGGTACAAAATAAGTAGGGAAATTATAGTTATATGTTTGACCTGCTGTTAAGTTTGCAGGAAGGCTATTATCAGCACCAGAATATGATGGTAAAATAGCTCTGACAACATTTCTATAATACATTACAGATGCTGGCACTGGATCTGGTTGAGCAGCAAAATCAACTCCTCCTCCAGACATAGGACCATTTGCACCATTTGCATAATTATTTCTTTGTGAATATTCAATAGTAGTACCATGTACACTATCTTCAGTCAAAACTAAAGCAAGTTTATAGTTTTTACTGTTTATTCCAAAATGAGCATTTGCTGTAACATTTAATGCTCTTGAATTTTGATTATAAATTAAACTGACATTTATATCTGCAACACCAAAATCAGTAATATATTTTTGATAATAAAACGGCAAAGAGTCTGATTCGTTGTTTGATTTCCTATCAAAACTTATAGACGGCCAGCCATTCATGTGTAAATAAGTGCTATTTTGGCTAGAATAAGAATATAAAGAATCTGTCATAGGATCAATTGGTCCAGAACCAATTGTTGAATGAACACTTATTATTTCAGTATTTGTTCTAGAAGAAGTGGACATAAAATCAGCAAGTTTAACAATCCCTCTTGGGCTCCATTGTCCAAAACTTGGAGAACATTGTGTGTGGTCTTCTAGAACAACTTTTTTGGTAGGTGTGAAAGTTTGGGAAATTAAAATCAAAGAAGAGCAAAAAAACAAAGAAAATAACTGTATAATTTTTTTCATAATACCTTGAAGTTTAAAAATTTATAAAAAATCTATATTGACAAAATTGTTTAGTCAAATGTTAATTCTCAAAATTAACTCAATTATATAATTAAAACAAATTTTATAATGATTAAATTTGAAATGTTAATAATAATTAAAATATTTTAAATTTTATTTTAAATAATGAAGAAAATTAAGAAATAAAACACTCCATAAATTAAAATAACATAAAATGAAGTAATTATATTAATTACAAAAGCCTTATTACATACGTAATAAGGCTTTTTGGTTTTAGATTATAAAATTATGATTTTTATTATTTGACAACTTGCATTGGTCTTAAAATACTTCTACTTCCAGTTTCTAATCTTAAGAAATAATTGCCAGAACTTAGATTGTTTGGAATATAATTGAAACTATACTCACCTTCTTGCAAGTCTTTATTACTTAAAATAGCAACTCTATTTCCAGAATTATCAAATAATGAAAGTTGAGTCAAACCACCTAAAGATTTAAACCTAATATTTGTTTCATAACCAACTGGATTAGGCTGATTAGAAAGCATTCCAGCATTTTCAAATTCTGATTCTACAGAATTAATTTTAGTTTTAATGATAGGAAGATATTGAAAATTGTTAAATAAAATGTTTTTCAAATTAGTATCACTCACTCCTAACCAATCTTTTAAAATCGAAGAATAAACTGAACGGAAATCAAACTGCATTGGTAGATTATCATTCACCGAAACATTACTCGAAATAATTGGACTTGTACCATGAATAATAGGATTAACATTTGTACCAAATACCATCATTGGTGCAGCAGTACCATGATCAGTACCCAATGAAAGATTAGATTTTATTCTTCTACCAAATTCAGAAAAAGTCAAGCCTACAACTCTATCTTCAGCGCCAATTAATTTTAAATCATCTTGAAATGCTGATATTGCTTCAGAAAGAAATCCTAATAAAGAAGAATGACTACCAAGATAATCACCATCAGCTTGATTTTGATATGAATGTGTGTCAAATCCAGTTAAATTTGCTACAAATATTTTGGTTTTCAAACCACCTGAAATAAGTTGAGCTATTATCTTAAGTTGGTCTGCCAATCTATTTTGAGTAGCAGCAGGGTACATAGTTGATAAACTTTTACCTTTATTAGCTGCATTTTTAAGAGTATTTGTATATAATTGTGTTTTACCAATTGTTTCTCTTACAAATCCTAACTCGCTACCATAAATCGAATCAGGTAAAGTATCTTCACCTTTTGCAGTTATATTATAAAAATCATTAGTACCTACACCACTTAATGCAGTTCCCATACTATAAACTGGTCCTTGACAAGTATTTGATACTATTGAACCAATTGTAACAGAAAGAGGGTCTGGTGAATTTGTGTTAGGATAATTAGTAGGGTAATCAGGATAAATATCGCTTAAATATCTTCCTAACCAACCAGAAGAAACTTGTTTATCTGAGTCTGATGCTGAAGTCCAAATATCAGTTGCTCTAAAATGTGATAAATTGGGATTTGGATATCCTACACTTTGAATAATTCCAAGTTTGCCATCTTTATAAAGATTTTGTAAGCCAGTTAATGCAGGATTTAATCCTGTATTATTGGTTAACTTTAAAACTTTTGTTTCATCAATTAATATATTTTGTCTTGCTTTAGATAGATTAGAATACATATCCAATGGCACAACAGTATTCAAACCATCATTACCACCATTTAATTGAATTATAACAATGATTTTATCACTTTCAGCAGCGATTTTTGCTAAATTATCAAATACTGGAGAAGCATAAGTATTAATGTTCAATCCATTTAATACAAAAGGTGCTGAAACACCAACTACTGCTGATTTTTTCAAAAAGTCTCTACGTTTCATTTTATTGCTCCTTTTTTAACATAATTGGAACTCTGCCATAGATAGCATAGCTCGAAATAAATTTGATAATTTAGAATTTAAACCCAATATTGTATTTGCATCATTTGGATTTTTAATATGGTTGTCCCACTCCATAGCCCAAGCATCAGCTGGTAAACCACCCATAAAAGCATTTAGTAAAAATTCTTTTTGAATTTGAGTTATAGGTGCTGGAAGAATAAATTCCGATGCTTCATCTATAACACCAGATGCTTCTTCTGGTTTTGCAAATTTTGATACAAAACTTAAAAAGTTTTGTCTTTTGACTCCAACAGTACTCATTGCATCAGTTATTTTAATTCTGTTGGTCATAGTAACAGCAGAAAGCCAAATATGATAAAATGAAGGAATTTGATAATAAGCACCCCAACCTGCTACATTAGGTGGATCGCCTAAATTTAAATCTAAACCAATTCCAAATACTGCATAGTAATTATATAAAGCATAGTAAGTATCAACAACTAATGTTGCAGGTATAGGAGTTGGGCTTGGGAATTTAACTTCAAAACTTTTAAATATACTATTTATAAAATCTATTGGATTTTTAACTTGAGAACCATTCAACTGATCATCATAAAAATGAGCAGAACTAAATAATGCTTTTAAAACTGGTTTTATTTCAAAATTATTATCTCTTAAAATTTTTGCCATTGGAATTATCATGTTTGTTTCAACACTTGCATCAATATTGTAATAAACAAACCAACGGTAAAGTTTTCTACAAATATATTTTGAAGTTTCTACTTGATCAAATATCAAATCAATCAAATCAAGATATTCTTTTTCATTATTATTTTTAATTTGTTTATTACCAAATGCACTTGAAAAGGTTTTAGTTGAAGTATCATGGTTTTTGGCAGTAAAAGTGACTTTATTTGTTCCTCGATTTATTGACCATCCAGTACAAACTTGAGCTGCTGCTTTTACATCATTTTCAGTATAAGTGGTGTAATCACCTGGAGCTATTAATGGTCCTTTTCCAACTGTAAAGAGTTCAAGTACTTCTCTACCATAATTTTCATTTGGAGCTCCAACAGTATTTGTAGAACCACTTAAATAAAATAGCATTGTTCCATCAATTGTCATATCTTTAACTAATTGTTTAAAATTACCTAAACAATTTTTTCTGATTAAACTATGATGTTGGTATAAAAACCGACTATCTCTTGCTACATCTGTTTCTGTTGAGAAATGATTATGCCAAAACAAAGTCATCTTTTCTCTAAGTGAAAAATCTTGATTAAGTATTAAACCACTCCACCAAGCTTTTAAACCATTTATTCTTGGCTGTTCACTATTACCTGGAGTTATTGGAGTATTAATCCAAGTTTGTCCAATTGGTACAGAAGTATCTTTAGAATCAACATTTACTGGTGGGTCTGGCATAGTGAAATCTTTTAGAAGTTAATCTATAGAGCCATTTAAACCTGCTTTTAAAGCAAATGTAAGTTCAGACTTTTTCATTCCAAATAATGTTCTGCGTATTAAATGACTTGCTTTTGACTTATCCCAAACTCCAGAATAAGGTTCAAGACCTGTAGTTATTCCAGTAATAGTAGGGAAGTAAAGATGATCTTCAATCTTACTACTTGGTTCAACTAAATTAGTGAAACTTTGTAAAAATTTACGCCTTTCCATATAACCTCATATAAGTTTTAAATATATTTTTTAATAATATTAATTTATGACAAGAATAACTCTTAAAAGTTTAATGTGTTACAATAAATTTATTATTGTTTAAAAATTAACGAAAAAATAAATAAATGTTAGAGTGTAAAATTACAAAACCATCTTTGAGAGATGGTTTTGTTTTTTTTATAATTAATTTAAGAAAAGTAGTTCTCTATATTTTGGCAAAGGCCAATGTTGATCATCAACCATCATTTCTAAACTGTCTGCATCTTTTCTAATCTTATCAAAATAAGGTTTCACTTGACTATTAAACGCTTTTGCAATATCAGATTCTTTTAATAATGTGTGAGATTCTTCCCTAGCAATTCTCATTGCACCAATATTACTCATCATATTTGACAAATGATTAGAAATCCTTGTTATGGTTGGTCTAATTACATTTGCTTCATTTTCCATTCCAATTTGCATTAAATTCTGTACATTACCAATTAAAACATTTTGAAATTGGACTACATTTGGGATAATCTGAGTATTTGAAATTTCCTCAATTAAAAGAGACTCAATTTCAATTTTCTTAATATATTCTTCAATTGAAACATTGTATCTAGCAATTAATTCAGATTCTGTAAATACACCATTTTCAATAAAAAGATCTTGAGACTCTTGTCTTAAAAATACTTCTAATGCTTCTGGAGTAGATTTAATATTGTTCAATCCTCTTGACTCAGCTTCTTGAACCCAATCTTCACTATAATTATTTCCATTGAAAATTACATTTTCAGATTCAACTATGTATCTTTGTAAAACTTTAGTTATTGAACCTTCAATAGAGACGCCAGTTTCAATTAATTCATCAACATCAGCTTTAAATTGTTTTAATTGGTCTGCCATCATAGTATTTAACACAGTCATAGGATTAGAAACATTTACAGATGACCCAACTGCTCTAAACTCGAATCTGTTTCCTGTAAATGGAAAGGGTGAAGTTCTGTTTCTATCAGTATCATCTTTTGTAATTGTAGCTATTTTATTTAAATTTATATCCAACGTACCTAAATTAGTATTTTCAGTTTTAGTACCATTTTTAAAATCGTCAAGAATTTTAGCTAAAAATTCACCAGTATAAACAGAGATTATAGCTGGTGGAGCTTCATTAGCACCAAGTCTATGCTCGTTTCCAACAGTTGCTATACTTGCTCTTAACAAGTCACCATGTGAATGAATTGATTTGATTACATTAACAAAGAATGTTAAAAATTGCAAATTATTTTCAGGGTTTGCTCCTGGATTTAATAAATTCTTTCCTGTATCTGTAGCCAATGACCAATTATTATGTTTACCAGAACCATTTATCCCAGCATAAGGTTTCTCGTGCATTAGAGCTCTCAAACCATGTCTTTTAGCAATTTTATCAATTATCTCCATAAGCAATTGATTATGGTCAGCTGCAATGTTAACTGTTTCAAATATTGGTGCACATTCAAATTGAGTTGGAGCTACTTCATTATGACGAGTCCTAATTGGAATTCCCATCATCAAACAATCATCTTCAAAATCATGCATAAAGTCTTGAACTCTTTCAGGAATTGATGCAAAATAATGATCTTCAAGCTGTTGTCCACGAGCAGAAGCATTTCCAAAAAGAGTTCGACCACACAATACTAAATCAGGTCTTGCATTAAAAAGTGCTTCATCAATTATAAAATATTCTTGTTCCCAACCCAAAGTTGGAGTTACTTTTTTAATATTAGTATTGAAATATTTACATACATCAGTAGCAGCCATGTCTAATGCATATATTGATTTTAAAAGAGGTGTTTTTAAATCTAATGATTCACCAGTATAAGAAATAAAAATAGCTGGAATACATAATGTTTTACCATAAGAAGATTCCATTAAAAAAGCATAAGATGAAGGATCCCAAATTGTATATCCTCTAGCTTGAGAAGTTCCTCTCAAGCCACCAGTTGGGAAACTTGAACCATCAGTTTCTTGTTTAATTAACTCTTCACCAGTAAATGATTCAATTACATTTCCATTCCCATCTAATTTGAAAAAGGCATCGTGTTTTTCTGCTGTTTTTCCTGTTAATGGTTGAAACCAATGAGAAAAATGTGTTGCACCATTATCCATTGCCCAATTTCGCATCCCTACTGCTACAAAATCAGCTGTTTTATCATCAATTTTTTCGCCTGTTTCAATAGAATGCATTAGAGATTCGTAAGCTTCTCTCATAATGTATTTTTTGATCTTATCTGGACCAAAAACTAATTTACCAAAATATTCTGAAATCGGCTTATCCTTTACATTTGTAAGGAACTTAGAATCTTTTTTATGAGCATTTATTTTTAGTAAACTTTCACTACGCATTGACATTATAATATTACCTATTTTTATGAAGTAAAAATTTTGATTTTTGTTGTTTTTAATCTTGCAATATTAACATATATTTACATTTCTTTCAATGTAGTTTTTATATATAGTTTTCAACAAGTTATGAGATGATTAAATGCAGGATAAAATAATATTAATTAAAAATAAGATAAGACTTATGAATGAAGTTGAGTTAGACAAAGTTCATAATTTTATACAATCAATAGATATCTCTAAAAGTGATATTAAAAATGAGATGTATTTAGATTTCAATTGGCTTGAGGAAATCAATGATGATTCAAATATTATTAATGAAGAAAGTAAAGAGCATTTTAATAAATTGAATATTAATAGGGGACTAAAGTAATGTATTTAGTTGATTCAAATGTTTGGATGAATATACTTTTAAAACGCAATCAATTTCAAATTTCTTATGATTTCTTGACCAAAGTTCCTTCGAAACATTTATTTATTTCAGACTTTAGTTTACATTCAATTTGTTTAATTAACCTAAATTCTAGAAATACAATAAATCTAAATCTGTTTTTGGAAAACATAATTATCAATAGAAAAGTTGAACAGTTATTTCTTAAACCTAAAGACTTGCCTTTAGTTTTACAAAATGCAGAAAAAGACAATTTGGATTTTGACGATGCCTATCAAGTAACAGTTGCTGAAAAGTACCATTTGAAGTTGGTAAGTTTTGATAAAGACTTTCAAAATAAAAGAATAAATGTAATTTCACCTGAAAGAGCTTTACTTAAATATTTGAATTCAATTAGTCAAATTGATTAAAAATAATGTAATTTATATTACTTCTTCTCTTGATGTAAAGGAGTTAGCTGAAATCTCTTAAAATTTCCCCACTTACACGATTGTGTGTTTAGAGGAGTGGCTGGCTAA
>JAPLFM010000021.1 GCA_026390675.1 Candidatus Kapaibacterium sp.
GACCAATTTATTTTGATAGACATTGGGCTTTTTGTCCAACTGAACCATCAAAATGTCCTGATCCTGTTTCAATAAGTGGACATATCGACATCTTTTGTAATCATAATGGTATTCCAACTTTATGCTGTTCAAAAAGTATTAATTTAATAACCACAGTTTCTGAGAATAATAGAGAAGCAACACTAAAATTATCACCAAATCCAGCTTCAAATTATTTATATATAGATTACAATCAACTTTCTGAAAGTCCTGATTATTACACGATTTTAGATATTACTGGTAAAATTATTTTAAAAAAAGATTTAAACAATAACAATGAAAAAATTGAAAGATTAAATACTTCATTATTTCTTTCAGGCATTTATTTAGTTAATTTTTATAATGACAAAAATGTAACTATTAAGTCTCAAAAATTAATCATTTCAAAAGATTAATATGAAAGTCATATTCAATTATTTAAAATATATTTCAATCCTATTTTTCGTAATAGGATTGAATTTCTTTTCTTTAAAAGCGAAATTTGATTTACCAAAAAGTTTAAATTTTGATACATTAAGAATTTTTGATTATAATAATTCAAAATCAAATGTATATACACAATCAAAACTTATTAAATTAGTTTCAAAAGGAGACACTATTATAATAAATAAGATTTATGTTCAAAATTCAATTGAAGTAAATAATAGTTTTATGACAATTGTTAAGAATTTCAATGTGACTAACAATATTTATTCTAATTTATTAAAAAATGATGAATATAATTTACTTTTTCAAATTGACTTTGTATTTGATTCTTTGACGCAAAATCAATATGATTTAAACAGAGTTTTATATTTAGATTATAGTATTATATCAAATGATATAATATCCAATTACAAAGACTCTATAAATTGTTTATTTACTTTAATATCTAATCCTTCAATTCATCTAACTCCACAATTTAGAAGTGCCAAAAACTGCGAAGTTGTTACTGATAATAGTTATATTTTTGGAATAAGAAATACTACTAATTTTAATATTAAGTTAGATAGTATAGTTTATGATAAGTCCGCATTTGAACTAAAAGAGTTTAAAGTTTATAGAGATAATGTTCTATTACATGATTCTATAAGTTATATTGATTCAATGTCTTATGCTTACTTGTGGTTGTTTCCTCAAACTAATTCATTGTCTAATTCAAAATATTATTTTGATTTTTATGTCAAAGTGAATGGAAAGGATTCTTTACTTAAAGATAGCTTAGTCTTTTTTAAAGTTAATGAAATTGAAACTTCAATTGATTTTGGAGTATTTAACTCAGAAATTTCCACAAGGTATGGAACATCTTTTGAAAAAGATATAATTTATTTGCTAACTTGTCAGGATAACATTACAATAGATTCTATTTCCAGTGTTGGACCATGGAAAAATGAATTGTATTTTATTCCAGTTGCTCAAAACTTTCCTTTTTATTTAAATTACAATTTAACTTCTAAAGTAAATATAAAATTTACTCCATTTGAACTTGGAGAAAAAGAAGGGTTTTTGGTTTGTCAATTTCACGATAAACAAAATAATAAATTTACTCGGTATCAAAAATTTAAAACAATTTCTATTACAGGAATGGAAGTAATTGAAAGTGAATTTAATGGATTTTTTGTTAAAAATATCAATAATGAGTATTTAAAAATTGAATTCAATGAAAATGATTTAATAGATGATTATTTGCAAATTTTCAATTTAAGCGGTATTAACATTTCAAATAAAACGTTCAATTCTAACTTTGAAATCAATATTCAAGAACTTCCATCTGGTGTTTACATTGGAAGATTTGTAAAATCTA
>JAPLFM010000073.1 GCA_026390675.1 Candidatus Kapaibacterium sp.
AATGACGAATATATTGTGTAGATATTGCGTGTTTAGTTTGTTAAACAATTTTGCTTTTGTATATCCAAATTCCAAACATACACATTAGCAAAACAACATATTTTAAATCCCAAACTGGTATGCTTGCTGGAGAGGCAAGAAAAGCTGGTCCTCCCGGATCATCAATCTCACCATTTAATAATCCATCGGCATCTCCAGCTTCACCATCTTCTAAAGGTAATGTAACTTTTGCTACTGTCTTCCCACCAATTCTTGCGGTTGAGAATGTAGCCTTTTCATAGTTTACCCATTTGCCTTGAGAATTTAGCTTTCTATATACATAGCTACTTAAACTAGCAGTATTATGGAAATACATTATTACTGTATCACGTTGGGCTGTTATTTTAAATTGATAAACTCCTAATGGATAAGTATATGCTGATTTATCAGGTGATGCATAATTTGATACAGTTCTTAAAGTATGACCACCAGAAGAGGCGATTGTTGTATAATCATTATTAATGTTCTTCATTGAAGATACACTAAATTGACTATAATCAGGTATTCCATCATTGTTTCCATCTCCACTATTTGGTGCTCCAGCTTCTTCAACTGTTACTATATCACCTTGAGGCTGATAAAGAATAGCTTCTGCACCATAAGATATTCCATCAGTATTAATTGAAAAAGTTCTAATGAAATACTTAGCACTAGGGGAGAGGTTTGTAATAGTTCTAGAGAAATAAGATAATCCACTGCTTATTAGAACTGAGTCTTCACTTCCTATAGTTGGAGTTGTCGATGTACCTATTACTACACCACTTGCAGTAACAGGCACTCCACTATCACTTATAGTTTCTCCACTTACAAAGGCTTTGGCAGAGGTTAGATAAAATACATCCATTGTACGAACAACGCTTGAAGCATTGGTTATGAAAGATACTTCATTGCCATAAGCTGTACCAACGCTATTAGTTGCATAAGCTCTTACATAATATGTTGTAACATAGCTCATTGCAGTAAGAGATGAAACAAAAGCACCTAAACCTGTTCCATTAGATGTTTTAGTTGTTAGTGCAATTGTTGGGCTAGTACTAGTATTCCAAACTACACCTCGCGCTGTTACTGAAGCACCACCATCATTTGAAACACTACCACCACTAATAGCAGTTGCTCCAGTTAAAGCTGATATTGCTGTAGTAGTAAGAGTTGGTATATCTAAAGTGGTAAAACTTACCTCACTTCCGTAGCTTGTTCCAACGCTATTAGTTGCATAAGCTCGAACATAATAAGTTGTATTTAAACTAAGTCCAGTTAATGCAGAAGTAAATGCACCTGTTCCTGTACCATCTATTGTTTTAGAGTTTGCTATTGTTGGAGAAGTACTTGTATTCCAACAAACACCTCGTGCTGTAACAGCATTGCCACCATCTGAACTTACATTACCTCCGCTTGAAGCAGTTATACCTGTTATGGAGGATATGGCAGTGGTAGTTAATGTTGGAGTTATATAAGCTAAGATATAAGAAGAAACAGCTCCAGACCCATTTCTAACACTTACCCAAGATGTTAAAGCTGCAATTATTTGAGTAGGTGTTGATCTTGCAGTAGTTGTACCATCTCCCAATTGCCCACTACTATTTAAACCCCATGCCCATAAAGTACCATCTGTTCTAATTGCAGAAGAATGCCTAAATGAACAAGATACTTTAGACCAAGTGGAAATGGCTCCAATTTGAATTGGTGTATTTTGATTAGTTGTAGTACCATCACCAAGCTGACTATTCCCATTCAATCCCCATCCCCATAATGTTCCATCTGTTTTGATAGCCATAGTTTGTCCATCACCTGAACTAACACTTGCCCATGTAGTTAATACTCCTACTTGAGTTGGAATATTTCTACTTGTATTTGTGCCATCACCAAGTTGGCCACTTCCATTTAAACCCCATGCCCATAATGTTCCATCTGTTTTAATTGCTACTGTACAAAGCATTCCACAAGCAATTTTTGACCAAGTATTTAAAACACCAATTTGAACTGGAGAAGTTCTAGCTATATTAGTACCATCTCCAAGCTGACCATTACCATTAAATCCCCATGCCCATAATGTTCCATCAGTTTTTAATGCTATTGTGTGCCCATTACCAGTTGCAACATGAGCCCAGTTTGTCGCTACTCCAACTTGAATTGGTGAAGTTTTTGCAACTGTTGTTCCATCTCCTAATTGACCTTGGTTATTATTCCCCCATGACCATAATGTACCATCAGATTTAATAGCTAGTGTATTATCATTTCCACATGCAACTTCGACCCAAGTTGTAGCAACTCCGATTTGGGTTGGAGTTGTCTTATCTATGTTTGTACCATCTCCAATTTGACCATAAGTGTTTTGCCCCCATGCCCAAATTGTTCCATCAGTTTTAATTGCAGCAACATGACGTGAACCGCCTCCAATATATGACCAATTTGTTGATAAACCTATTAAAGTAGGTGATGTTTTAGTAACAGTTGTTCCATCGCCAATTTGTCCATTGACATTACCACCAGTTGAATAAAATAATTGTGAATATATAGGGAGAGTGCTAAAAAATATTAATAAAATCAAATACTTTAAATTATTAATTTTAGCAGCCTTAATTAATTTTTTATAATTAATTAAGTTATTAATTGAATGTATCATTTTTAATTCCTTAAATAGAAGATTGCATCCTTGCAATAAGTTAATGTTCTATTTCGGTATAATTTTGAAATACTTTAGTATGTTGGTAAAAAAGATAAAAGTAAAGACAAAACGTAATTGCTGGATTCATAAAGAAGCACACAATCGGTGAGGAATGACAGTCTTGTAAGGGCAATTCATGAATTGCCCCTACTGAATTTGTGGAAGACGCATAATCATGCGTCTCTACGAATGCGGAATATAACACCCCGTCTGGCAAAGAGCCAGCCACCCCTCTACAAAGAGGGGAATAAAACAAAAATGCTGGATTTTTAGCCGGGTTAATTTGCCAGCTCAGAATTACGAAGCTAATTATAAATCAATTAATTTTATAGTTCAATAAGGAAAATATTTTAATTTTAGCTTTATTTCAAAATATATTTAAATTATTAGATTTATTTTAAAATAGATTTTTGTATTAATCGATTATGCCAAATACTTAGTTACAATACCGTAATATATTTTTTGAAAGTAACTAAATTGATTTGTATTTTATTTGAATAAGCAATATTAAATTTTTTGAGGAATTGAAATGTTTTGGACACCAGAATTGGCAGTATCGCTTGAAGATGCTCCTTGGCCATCAACTAAAGAAGAGTTGTTAGATTATGCAAACCGTGCTGGTTGCCCTCAACAAGTACTTGATAATCTAGAAGAACTCGATGACAATGATGAGTTAATTGAAGGTATGGAAGATTTATGGCCTGAATACGAAGATGTATCAAGTGAAGAATACTTTTACAACGATGACGAAGAAGAACAATATTTTTAATATAAGAAACCGCAGAAATTGCGGTTTTTTTGCAAATCATTCAATTTAATTTATAGAAATGTTCAGAAATTTCCATAGACTTTTAGATAATACTAATTTTCAAATATTCGCAACTGTTATTTTGCTTTCAGTTGGGTTGATTCTACGTGGAATAGTAGGAAGAATAATCAATAATAGAGTTTTACAGCTTACTTCTAAATACCTTTGGAGGCAAACTGCTAATTATATTATTACAATTTTAGGCTTGATCTTCTTCTTCATAATATGGTCGGATGACATAAAGTCTTTTTTTCAATTGATTACCTTAGTTTCAGCAACATTGATTTTAGTTTCCAAAGAGCTAATACTTAATTTTGTTGCATATATGGTAATTGTTTGGAGGGGTTTATTTGAAGTTGGAGATAGGATTGAGATTGGAGATAAAATAATTGGTGATGTAATGGAGTTTGGACCACTTTATATTTCTGTTTCAGAAATAGGCAACTGGATGAGTGATGACTCAGCTACAGGAAGATTAATAAAAATACCAAATAGTTTGGCTTTGACTCACCAAATAGCTAACTATTCAAAAGGATTGGGGTTGATCTGGAATGAAATTGAAATTTCTATAACAAGTGATAGTAATTTAACCAAAGCAAAGGAAATTGCAGAAGAAATAGTGAATGAATTTTCTTATAAATTTTCTGAAAAAGATAAGAATGAAATAAAAGCTCACTATCAAGACTTATTGTTCCCTTCACATCAACCAAGCGTTATGATAAATTTGGATGAATACAAATACAAAATTGTTATTCATTATATTTGTAAATTCTTCAAACGTAGAGAAACTGAAAGTAATATAAAACAGCATCTCATCTCAAAATTTAACATTGATCCAAATATAAAAATTTTTTTTAAAGCTTAATTTTTTACTACTTTTTAGCTTGACTTGTAAATTCTTTTAAGATTTTGTATCTTTGCGAATAATTTATTTACTAACATCAATTTTATATGAAAAAAATATTATACTGTTTCCTTTTTGCAATGCTTTTTACTAAACTCTATTCTCAAGATGGTTTAATGTACACTTGGGGTTTGAATGATTTTTATCAATTGGGTGACGGAACTATTATTTCAAAAAGCAAGCCACTAAGAGTAGGTCTTGCTGTAGATTGGAAGAATATTTATGCAGGTTACGATCAATCATTTGCTCTTAAAAATGATGGTAGCTTGAAGGCTTGGGGATATAATTATGTTGGCCAATTAGGTACTAATGATACTATATTGAAATTAAAACCTTCAACAGTAAATGTTGATACAGATTGGAAAACAATATCAGTAGGGGTCAGCCATACTGTTGCACTAAAAAACAATGGTAGTATTTGGGCTTGGGGATATAATGAATATGGACAATTATGTGATGGAACAGATACAAATAGATATGCTCCAAAAAGAATTGGCAATGCTTTGGATTGGAAAAATGTATCAGCTGGCGAAGCTCATTCTGTAGCAATTAAAACTGATGGTACAATATGGGGTTGGGGTTACAATGATGCTGGTCAATTAGGTGATAGTACTATGTCAACTACATTTACAACTACATTAAAACAAATAGGTAAAGCAAAAGATTGGAAAGATATTAATGCAGGTTATAAATATACTATAGCTCTTAAAAATGATGGTACTTTATGGAGTTGGGGTCAAAATAATTTTGGTCAATTAGGTACTGGAGATAATATAAATAAACTTATTCCTACTCAAATTGGTAAAGCTAATGATTGGAAAGCAATCTTTTCAAGTCGTGCACATACAATGGCTATTAAAAATGATGGTAGTTTGTGGGCTTGGGGATTTAATAATGCTAGCCAATTAGGAGATGGCACCGATATTACTAGAATTACTCCTCAACAAGTAGATAATGCAAAAAATTGGAAAACAGTTGCTCTTGGTGAAGAACACTCTGTTGCTCTTAAAACTGATGGTACATTGTGGGGATGGGGTGATAATTATTATGGTCAATTAGGAAATGCAGATACTCTTAATGATACACAATATCCTAGACAGCTAAGTGCTGGCAATGATTGGAAAAGCATAGCCACAGGCAGATATCATACAATTGCGATTAAAGGAACAGTAACTAGTGTTGAAAATAATTTAAACAATCAACTAAAATTTACTGAGATTAGTAATTCAGAAATAACAATTGATTTGATTGAAAGTAACACAGCAATTTTAAGTTTGTTTGATGTTACAGGAAAAAAGATTATAAATGATATTAATTTTGAAAGTAATCAATATAAATATAAGATCAATTCCCTATCTATAGGTGCTTACATACTTGTAATTAATATTAATAATCGAAATTATACTTATAAATTTATTAAAGAATAAACTAATAAATATTAAAATTAAATTTAAAGGAGAGATTTTCGAATCTCTCTTTTTTTTTGTAATTTCTTTAAATAATTTAGCATTTAGCAAAGTGACTTATTATAAAAAAATTTTAGTTTTTACAATGCCATTTAAATAAATACGTAAATGTAATATGTGAATTTATTTTTTATTCAATTCTAATTAATGCTACCACAAAACTATAGTTTTACTAAATTTATATTAATATTATTATTTATTATATTTAATTTTATTTTCAACTCATGCTCATCGACTAGTCGAAGACCAATGGGTTTTCAAATGCAAAATGAAGTAATACCACCAACAGCTGATACTTCTAATCATACTACTTATATCACTAGTACAAAACCTATTGATTCTATAGATACAAAGAAAGTTATATATGATATTTTCAGAATAGAAACTTATAAGTACCCTGATTCAATTTATTTTTATGCAAGGATTTATGATTCTTTGGGACATTTTGTAACAAATATGGCTGATCCATATAAAAAGGATAAATCTGCAAAATATTTTGGTAAGCTTTATGAAAAAGTAGGTAAAACATACAAATCTCGCACAGAAGTAGTCCCAGAATACAAGATTAGAGAATTTGGTGCTGGAGATTCAATCCCCTACCAAATTGTTCTTACAATGGATTATAGTGGCTCTATGTTCAATGTAAAAGAAGCAATGTTTGATGCTACAAATTTATTCATTGATTTGAAATTTCCTTATGATAGAATTGCTATAACATCATTCAATAGTACTTTTGAAGTTAAAGTACCTTTAATGAGTGATTATAATAGAATTAAAACACTTTACAATGCAAAAAAAGAACAAGGTTTTAAACCAATGTCAGCCTTGAATGATGCTGTTTATAGCTCATTAAATTTAATAGATACTACAGATACCAAATCGCCTCGTTTGTTAGTTGTTTTTACTGATGGAGATGAGAATTATTCAAAAAAGAAGATTAATGAAATTATTAAAATTGCGAAAGCTAGGAATATTCATATTTTTACAATCGGTATGGGCTATACAATTGATAATAACTTAATGAATATGTCTAATTATACTGGTGGTAAATATTATAAAGCTAAATCTACCTCTTGGCATGTTTATCAGGAATTTAAAGAGTATGATAATATTAAATTTTTTCCTGAGAATACTTCGGAGGCTAATTTATTAG
>JAPLFM010000067.1 GCA_026390675.1 Candidatus Kapaibacterium sp.
TAATATTTCTATCAAAGAGGAAGACTATGGCTCTAACTGCACAATGAATTATACTATATGTGGAAATGATTATTCTTATGATATGAATACAGGAATAGTAACAATTTTGGCACAAATTACATCAACGAATTTATGTTTTGGTGTTCATACGTATCTACAGCCACTAACTAAGATAATTTTGAATCCAGTTAGCTTGGCGATTGATGGAATTCAAACTACAACAGGTGATATGCCTTATGTAACTGCCTCAATGAGCCAAACTTTTACGGTTTCCGATATTAGTTTAATGCCCAAACTTAGCGAGTGGCACATATATGGAAATGAACAGCAAGGACGTTTTTCAGTAAAGAAACCAGACTATGACCCAGCAACAGACCCATTGTATTATCTTGACGTTTTAAAAAGTGATGTAACAAATAAGAATTTCTTTAGAATACTCGACAAAAAACAATACGAACTAAAAGACCACTTAGGAAACGTGCGTGTAGCTATAGGAGATATGAAAATACCTACTTTAATAAATGGACAAATTCGTTTCTATGTAGATGAGAAAAGTGTGAGTGATTTCTATCCGGGTGGGATGAATATTTCAGATAGGTCTTGGCAAGGCACTAGCTATAGATATGGATACAATGCACAAGAAAAATCTCTTGAAATAGACGCAAGTGGCAACCACCACACAGCTGAGTTCTGGGAGGTTAATAACGCAAGTTTGAGAAGGTGGAACACCGATCCTGTCATTAAACCGTTTCAGAGTGGTTTCTCTATATTTGGTAATGACCCAATAAATAGAATAGATCCAAATGGAGATGAGGATTATATTACAATAGGTACAAAGCAAGAAGTTAAAGAATATGAACAAAATAAAGAATTAAAGGCTGGTATTGACGATATTTTTAAAAATAGATCTAAAAACAAATCCGAACGTAAAATTCTTGATTGGAGTAATAATATAATTTATGCCACTAGTCCAACAATAAGACAAGATGAAGCCGAAAAATTAAGTGAATTTATTATTGCAAACCATAAAAACCACCCTAATGAAGAAATCAATTTAGGTGGTTATAGTTATGGTGGTGATGTGAATATGAGACTTGCAATATTGTTAAATAAGCATTATGAAGGTAAAGTAAAAATAAATATAATCTCATTGTCAACTCCATTAGATAAAGTAATAGTTGGTGAACTAATGAAATTGCCAGCAGTAACAATTGAGCATACTTATATTGAAAGTGATAAAACAGTAGAATTAGCTAATAAATCAGGTAGTCAAACATTTTTATTTAAAGATGATGACTTTAAAAAAGGAAATTTTACTCAACATAAGTTAACAATTAATGTATTAAAAGATAAAACTAGTAAAAGTTTTGAACTATTAACGAAATATGGAAAGCATTTTAGTTTTGATTTTACAGTTAAATTACCTTTTAATACTTTAGAAAGTATAAACTTTAATGGTGCTTTAATTGAAAATGATAATCATGGATGGATTTATTATAGAGATATTATTAATTTAATATACCCTCAAATAAAATAAAAGAAGAGTAATTACTATTAAAAAAGAGAACTAAAATGAAAAATTTATTTAA
>JAPLFM010000029.1 GCA_026390675.1 Candidatus Kapaibacterium sp.
AAGGAGTAAAGGCTGAAAGAGGTCATTTGAATAAAATTTTCTTTTTGGGAATAGAATTAAACAATGAATATGCAAAAGCTCCTAGAGCTTTTTAAATCTATAAATAAAAGGACAAGTTAAAATGAAATTCCAATATATAAGCGATAAAAAATGGTTCCTAAGTACACTCAATGATAGAAATGAAATAGTAATATTAAAGACAGGTAATTTTACTAAAAGAATGCAAATTATAGAAGAAATTAACAGAATTAAAAAGACAAAAATGGATGCTGAAACATTAGAATATTTGAAAGAACTAGAAACTTTGAAAAAACAAGAAACTTTAAAAAATAAAGAAAAAAAAGAAAAAAATAAAAACATGAATATAAAGAATTGAAAATGGAAACTATCGAAGATTTAAAACTAAAAATAGAATGCAAAAGAAAGAAAACAGAAAATTTAAAAGCTATTACTTTTATTACTTTTATTACTCGGTTTTCTATTCTTTTTCCTATTATATTTTACTATATAAAACTTTCTATAGGAAAGTAATAAAAGTAATAAAAGTAATAAAAAATTAAAAAGGAAATTTACTATGACAACCCTTGCAGAATACTATCAATATTGGCTAGAGAAAGAAAGTAAAGCTAAAGATGAACACTCTAAACAAATTGCTAAAAATAAAATTCAAGAAATTATAAGTGAAGCTAAAAAGTCTAATGTTGATTTATTTGGTGTAGCAAATGCTGAAAATCATTCAATTGATGACAAAGCAAAAAGCAATGAAAACGATGTCAAAAAAATGGAAACTCTAGTAAAAAATGATGTAGAAATTGACTTTAAAATAATGGAAAATTTAAAGCAAGAAATAGACAAAATTAAACGGGTTTTCAAATATAAAATGATGGATGCAGAATCATCAATTTATTTAAAGGAAATAGAAGAGAAAGTTGAAAGCTTTCAGCGAAAACAAAAAACAATTGTAGGTCCAAACAATGTTAAATATCAAACTGGAAATGGTGAAATTTATTACTTCAATAGATTAAAACAAACAGCTTACTTTGAAAATGGAATTGAATATGAAAAAGAAGAACTTACAAAGATATTTGAAAATGGAACTACTCAAAAAGGATTGGATGCAATCCACTTTTTAAAACAAAATTTCAATGCAAAATATGTCAACATTTAATTTTTATAAACATCAACCAGAGATTGCTGAAAAAGCTGTTAATATACTTAAATCTAGAGGATTGGTTTATTTAGCAATTGAGATGAGAGTAGGAAAAACTTTAATTGCTATGTTAGCTGCTGAAATGTTAGGAGTTAAAAATGTAATCTTCCTAACTAAGAAGAAAGCTTTATCATCAATCAGAAATGACTTTACTCTTGCTGGATTTAAATATAATATCACAATTTTAAATTATGAACAATATCCAAAGAATAGAAATCATTATGATCTATATATTTTAGATGAAGCTCACAGCTTATCTACTTATCCAAAGCCAAACAAAACAGTACAGCTTTTACAAAAAGATATTAATAATGCTTATGTAATTTTCTTGTCAGGAACTCCAACCCCTGAAAGCTTTTCACAGATTTTCAATCAATTAAGTGTTTCAATTTACTCTCCTTTTAAAATGTATGCTTCATTTTACAAGTGGGCTAATGACTATGTGGTTGTAAAACAAAGAGTTCTTCAATCTGGAATGAGATTTAACGACTACTCAAATGCTAAGAAAGAAGATGTGTTAAGTGCTATTGAACCATACTTTATCAGATACAAACAAGAAGATGCTGGATTCAAACAAGTTGAGATAAAAGAGTATATTAGATTCATTGATTTAAATGATGAAGTATTAAATTTCATTCATCAAATTAAAATAGACAAAGTAATTGAAGTAAATGGCTCTAAGATAATTGCTGACACTCCAGTTAAAGTATTGAGTAAGATTCATCAATTATCATCTGGAACAATAAAAGCAGATAATAAAATTACTGTTAATAAAGAAACTGGTCTCATTACAGAAGTAGATGGTGAACGATTTATTATTGATGATAGCAAAGCTCAATGGATTAAAGAAAAGTTTGTAGGAAAAAAGATAGCAATCTATTATAACTTCATTGCTGAGAAAGAAGCAATTCAAAAGACTATTCCAAACACTACAGAAAGTCCAGATGAATTTAACCAATCAACTGACAAAGTCTTTATTTCTCAAATTCAATCAGGTTCAATGGGAGTAAACTTATCTACAGCTGAATATTTAATCTTCTATAATATTAACTTCTCAGCTACTCACTACTGGCAAGCAAGAGCAAGAATGCAAGATATAAATCGCACAACACCAAGTAGAATTGTTTATTTGTTTTCCAACCAAGGTATTGAAAGCAAAGTGTATGATACTGTTAAAAATAAGAAAGATTTTACTTTGGCTCATTTTAGAAAACTTGAAAAAGAAATTAAACAGGTAGCTTAATGAAAGAATCTGATATACAAGCATCTATTCTGAAATATGTAAAAGCAATTGGTGGATTTACTTTCAAAGTTATGACTGCCAATACAAGTGGAATACCTGATGTGATATGCTGTATCAATGGAAAGTTTGTAGCTTTAGAAATTAAATTACCTGGTAAGAATGCTACTGAATTACAAAAATATAAGATAAGTGAAATACAAAAAGCAGGTGGCATTGCTTCAGTAGTAACAAGTTTAGATGGAGCTAAAGAGATTTTAAATAGCTTATAACAATTAAATGGGGGAAGATGGATGAACAAAAATATATTATTAGAAAACTTACAATTAACTGATCTAGAGATTTACTCTGACATGCATGATATTGGTGCAGAGTCTGGTCTTGAAATAGTTAAAGAGTTGTACTTAAAGCATGAAGGATTAAGATTATATGTTCCAAGCTTATCATCAAATAAAAGTTTGATTGAAAGATTTATAACAGAAAATAAAAACAAATATTCAGAACACCAACTTGCAAGATTTATAGGTTGGAGAGTAGACCAAGTGAGGTTTATACTTTATAAAAGAAATAAAAACAATTATTCA
>JAPLFM010000023.1 GCA_026390675.1 Candidatus Kapaibacterium sp.
TCCTCTTTATGATGCTGAAAAAATTGGGAAACCATTTTACATTGTAGGTATTGGAGATACAAGTCAGCCAAAAGATATTAAAATTGATAATCTCATTTTTAATGAAATAGCCTACTTAGACAATCAAATTCCAATAAACATCAATATTTCGAATTTTGGATTTGAAGGTCAAGAAGTAAGTTTGAAATTATTGGCAAATGGAACAGAAATAGGTAAACGAAATATTTCACTTAAAACAAATAAGCAAAATTATTCACTTAATTTTGATTATCTACCTAAAACTGAAGGAGTAATTAAAATTACTGCTGAATTAAGTACTTTAGATGGAGAGCTTTCAAATAAAAATAATGTTAAAAGTGATTATGTCAAAATATTAAAAAACAAACGTAAAATTGCAATTTTTTCGGGAGAACCAAGTTCAGATATTAGCTTTTTAAGATCAAATTTGTTGAAACTTAAAGGACTGGAAGTAAAAAATTATATTCAAACAAGTAATAATGAATTTTTGGAATTGCCAACAGAAAAAGATTTGAAAGATGTTGAAATGCTTGTATTTGTTGGTTTTCCATCAGCACAAACTCCTCAAAATATTCTTCAATTAGCAATGAATGTGAAATAGAAAAAGGAAAACCTTACTTATTTATTGCTTCTAATACTTTAGCTTATGAAAGACTGAAAACTTATTCTAATTATTTACCTTTTGAAGTAATTTCAAGTAATCAAAGAGAATTTTTAGTTCAACCTAATGTACAGATTGAAAACTTATCTAGTTCTCTACTTAAAATAACTGGCAGTGAAAACGATATTAAAAATTGGAACAATTTACCACCAATTTTCAAAACCGAGACATTTGTTAAAGTAAAACCAGATGCTCAAATTGTTATGAGTTCTAAAGTAAATAATGTAATTATTAAAGAGCCATTAGTTATCTCTAGGGATGTGAATAACAAAAAATCTATTGCAATACTAGGTTATGGAATTTTTAGATGGAAACTTTTGGGATATGCATCTGAGCTTGCAAAAGGCAATAAAGATGCAATTGATTTGTATAGTACTTTTTTTGATAATGCTTTTAGGTGGTTATCAGTAGAAAATAAAAGTAAACAATTTATAATCAAAACCACTAAATCAGAATATACAAGTAATGAAAATATTGAATTTGTAGCACAAGTTTATGATGCAAATTATAATTCAATAGATAATGCTGATGTAAAAGTTGAAATTAAAGGAAGTAATGAAAAAAGAGAAGTAACTTTCAACCCTATTGGCAATGGACGATATACTGTAATAGTAAAGGGTTTAAGTGGTGGAGATTTCACTTTTAATGGAGTAGCTAGTCAGTTAGGAAGAAAGATTGGTGATGACAATGGTAGATTTAATATTGGTGAAATAAATTTAGAATACCAAAATGTTGTTATGAACTATCAACTTTTAAAAAATATTGCAGATAGAACTGGTGGTAAATTTTATTTTCCCAATGAAGTTAATAATTTTATTAGTGATCTTTCAAAACAGAAATCATTTGAACAAAGACCAGTAACATTAAAAGAAGATATAGCAATTTGGAATCTAACTCTTCTTTTAGTTATAGCAATATTTGCTTTTTCAATGGAGTGGTTGATTCGAAAACTTAGTGGTTTGATTTAATTTGGAAAATGTTGAAATTTTATCAATATTTAGATTATTCATTAAAATTTAAAATGTTATTTTAGTATTTAATATAAAACAAAAATCGGAAAAGTTATGGAAAAGTTTAAAAATGAAGTTGTATTAGATTTTAATCATTTTGAACATGAAAGAAAACAAAAGCATGCATTGAACAATGTACGTTCTTTATTTGGAATGGAATATACAAATTTGATTGGTGGTAAAGAAGTAAGAACTGATAATAAAACTCATTCTTATTCACCCCCAAAGAAACATCGTCGAGGGCAAGCACTTCTTGCCCTTTTGAATTGAGGGATGGAAAAATCTTTTTTACTTTTTCTACTTTTAGTGCAAGCATTTTATATTTGTATATTAGATGATCAACTACGAGTTTAAGGATCGTGCCCAAGGCATTAGAGTCTTAGCGCTATACCGAATAATGCGATCAAGGCAAAGACCAATTAGACCAATCGCTAACATTCCCGTAAGAATAAAATCGGTACGTAAAACTGTTCTGGCATCGTTGATGAGAAAACCAAGGCCAGAATTTGCGCCTACCAGTTCGGCTGCCACTAAGGCCATCCAACCAACTCCAAGACCAATACGAATACCAGTAGTAATCTGTGGCAGAGCAGCCCTCAGAATGACGCGGGTGATGACGTTCCAATCACCTGCCCCCAAACACCGTGCAGCACGTATCAAGCTTGGTTCTACATTCTTAACTGCATCAATTGTATTTAAAAGAATTGGGAAAAATATTCCTAAAAAAATAATAAATTGATTTTGAACATTGCCAACGCCAAACCATAAAATGCTCAGTGGAATCCAAGCGATCGGAGGGATTGGGCGAAGAATTTCAATAATGGGGTCCACTTGTTCATTAAGCCATTTAAAGCAGCCCATGGTTATTCCCAGTGGTATTGCTACACTCGCATAGCAAAAGGCGATGAATTCTCGCCTTAAGCTATCGAGCACATGCTTCCATAG
>JAPLFM010000009.1 GCA_026390675.1 Candidatus Kapaibacterium sp.
AAAAGCAAATAAAGCAGTCGAGGCATTACCTCAATTTACATTTGATAAGTTTCAGGCAATGATTTTTGGCAAGCATAAAGACGCTTCCGATATCTACCCGTTTTTTGATGATTACATTAAAAATATATACAGCGAAGATCGAATAAAGACTGCTTCAGCTTATCAAACTGCCTTGAATACAATTAAGCGTTTTCACGGTAAAGCAAAACTTAGCATTTATGATATAACACCTCAATTTTTAAATAACTTCCATAAATGGATGTTGGATCAAAAAAATAGCCCTACTACTGTAGGTATTTATACACGAACACTTCGAGCTGTATATAATTACTGTATCAGTCTTGGAGTAATTAAAAGAGATGAGACTTATCCTTTTGGAAGAAATAGATTTATTATACCAGCTGGCAGAAACATTAAAAAAGCATTATCACTAGCAGAAATAAAAAAGATTTACGATCATACGCCTATAGAAGGAACCTACGAAGACAGATCAAAAGATTTTTGGATGTTTAGTTACTATTGCAATGGACTAAACTTTAGAGATTTAGCAAAGCTCAAGTTTAAGAATATTGATGGAGATATGCTCAGGTTCATCCGTGAAAAAACAAAAAAAACAAGCCAGGGTAACCAACAAGTAATAAGCTGCTTTTTAGCTAAGGAGGCAAAAGAAATAGTAAAAAAATGGGGTAATGAAGATATAAAACCAGATAATTACATATTCCCAATATTGGATATTGATGATAGTCCACTGAATCAATCCCTTAAAATTGACCAACTTATTCAAACTACCAATAAGAATATGAAACGAATCTGTGAATTTCTCAAGCTAAGTAAAGTTGCTACAACTTATTTTAGTAGACATTCTGCTGCAACTATACTAAAACGTTCTGGTGCATCAATTGGACAAATTCAAGAAGCATTAGGTCATTCCAATTCAATTGTTACGCAAAAGTACCTTGATAGTTTTGAGGATGACAGCAAAAAAGAATTAGCAAAAGCACTAACTAAATTTGAATAAAATGACCGGTATACCTGATGAGTTATTAGCTATTAATGTTCGTTTAAAATCCATGCTAGGTGGCTTGACAAACCATGACAAAATTATTATTAATTATAAAGCAATGATTTCTGACTTTAGAATTGTGGCATCAATGACACAATATAAAGAAACTAGCAAAATTATTTTAATGGAAACTAAGGAATTGATCAATGATGTATTCCAATCAAAGCATAATATATTACGTTTTTTAAAAACATGGGATGAAGACAAAGTTTCTGAAAGTGGTACAATAATTATTACCGATGAATACGGTATTGAAGAAATTGTACCAGATTTTCATTTTTCTAATATTACACATATTACTACATTAGAAAAGAAAAATGAGTGGTTCAATTTAATTAAAGAAGAAGTAAAAGCCTATTCACAACTATTAAAAGAAAATGGCATTCCAATCGAATTATTCCCTGAAGAAGTCCAAAAAAACGAGGAGATAATCGAATTAATTGTAAATGCGGAAGTTGGGTCAAAAAGTATCTTCACACATCATAGCAAAGAGCCGTTAAAAAAACTATTATTAGAAGATAATTTGATGAATTATATTTTTTCAGATAAAGATTACATCCAAATAAATGTAGAAAAAGGTGCAGCTGCATACTTTTTTAAACAACTTGTTGATTCAAAAGTCTGCTTGAATTTCGATATTTTATTAAATATTAAAAAGAGAATTTACAACCAAGGAACAGTTATGACTATTGATAGTACTAGATCTGAAAGAAGTCGTTTTAAAAAAATTGGTATTATAAATGAGATTGATACAATTATAACTCAAATGAAAGCACTATAAACATATTCCATACCTGAAATTTAATTAGCCATACTTATTGTATGGCTTTTTGCATTTATGACATGACCAACATTTACAACTTCATTATTGTTGCACTTGTTGGTCAGTAAAAGAGTGGTGGTATAAATCTTGGAGTGGTTTGTCATATGAAAACAAGAAAACAGTACAAACCAGATCCAAAATTTGGCTATATCGATGCAGCCGACTGTGCTTCCATGCTTGGTGAATCATTAAGTGCTCTCTATAAAAAGACTGCTCTTGGCTTGATTCCAAATTATAAGCCAAACGGGAGACTGCTATTTAAGATTGATGAAATCAAAGATTGGATTGAACGTTCAAAAAACTAAAGACTTTTCCTTCCCTAATTATATGCAGTCGCGAATGCATTAAAAAAGGTAGAGAAATGCACCAGTGTTATAGATGATGGATTAGCTCCTGGTGCAGACTGTAAATGCTAATTCGACTTTAAATTAATCGATGGGTAACCATCATAAAACCAAAACGATGAATAAATCATTACAGCTTCAAGCGAAGCTATTAGAAGTAGGATTCAAATATCTGCGATTATGCGATACAGAATCATCAACAAGTCCTGATATCAAGCATTACACGCTTGAGAATGAGTTAGGCGCAGATACGGATTTCTGCACTATCAACGAATACATTGATCTAAGTAGTGAAAAAGGATTAAGAATTATTGATTGTTTCCTAAATCCATCATTAATCCATCCAAACCCACTAGACATCTAGTGCCATTACATAGCCCTTCATTTAATTGTTGGGCTTTGTATTTTTTTAAAATTAAAACAAAGTAATATATGGAAAGCATTAGCAATCCGCAAACACTATCAATAGCTGAAGTAGCTAAATTGGTAGATTTCCCAGGTGGTGAAATAAAGTTCTTTAGTTGGCTTCGTGAGAAAGGTTATTTATTGCAAGACAATACACCAGCTGAAAAATACAGAAGTTGTAAATGGTTCAAATTGGTAAAAACAGGCGTAATGATAGGAAAAATG
>JAPLFM010000015.1 GCA_026390675.1 Candidatus Kapaibacterium sp.
CTGCAGTTGGTGGCATTCCATATTCCAAAGCCATAAGAAAGTCTTCATCAAGCACCATTGCTTCGTCATCACCTTGAGCTCTATTACGTGCTTGTTCTTCAAATCTAGCTCTTTGGTCTCTTGGGTCATTCAATTCAGAAAAAGCATTTGCCATTTCTTGACCATTAATATAAAGTTCAAATCTTTCTACTAAACCTTCTTTAGTTCTATGCTTTTTAGCAAGTGGAGACATTTCAAGTGGGTAATCAATTACATAAGTTGGTTGAATTATATTTGGTTCTACTTTTTCACTGAAGATTTCATCTAAAATCTTCATTGAGCTTGCACCAGCTTCAATTGGTACATTTAACTCTTTTGCCACAGCTAAAAGTTCTTCTTTATTCAAACCTAATAAATCTTTTCCAGTATATTGTTTGTATAAATCAAACATAGGAATGCGAGCAAATTCACAATCTAAATTTATTGTTACTCCATCAAATTCAAACTGACGACTTCCAATTGCTTTATCTGCAATTGTTTTGATTAAGTCTTCAGTCATATCCATCATCCAATTATAATCTTTGTATGCTACATAGATTTCCATCATTGTAAATTCAGGATTATGAGTTTTATCCATACCCTCATTTCTAAAATTTTTGCTTATTTCATATACTCCTTCAAAACCACCAACTATCAATCTTTTCAAGTAAAGTTCCAATGCTATACGCATATAAAGCTGAACATCTAAAGCGTTATGATGTGTTACAAATGGTCTTGCTGAAGCTCCACCATAAATAGGTTGGAGAATTGGTGTTTCTACCTCAAACCAACCTTGTGCATCAAAATAATTACGCATAGTTGCTATAATCTTTGAACGCTTTTTAAATGTATCTCTTATATCGTGATTAACTATCAAATCAACATATCTTTTTCTATATCTAGCTTCTTTATCTGAAAAAGCATCGTGAATTGTTTTGTTCCCATGTTCATCAGTTTCTTCCTTTGCTACTGGCAAGGGTTTCATTGATTTGCATAACAATTCAGCTTCTTTAGTATGAACTGTAATTTCACCTGTTCTTGTACGAAATGCAAACCCTTTAACTCCAATTATATCGCCAATATCAAGCATACCAAGATTTTCATAAAAGTCAGGCATTTCATCTTTTTTCAAATAAACTTGCACCCTTCCTTCTTGATCTTGCAAACTCATAAATGATGCTTTACCCATTCTACGAATTGCCATAATTCTTCCAGCAACAGATACATTTGAAAGTTCTTCTGGAGCTTCATCTTTGAAATTATTAAGTATGTCTATTGATGTGTGAGTTTTATCATAAGAGTATGGAAAAGCATTTACACCAGCTTGTTCCAAATGGTTAAGTTCTTCTTCTCTTCTCAGTTCTTGATCATTTTTATGAATTTGCATTAGTTATATCAAATATTGGTTTTAAAATATTTACAAAAATATACATTTTTATGCTAAGTTTTGGTATTATTTTGCAATTTGTTGATATACCAAATGGAAAAATTTATTTAAAAATTTAGTGAAACTGTAATACTGTAAGTTTGTTACTTGCCAAAAATTGTTTCATAAATTA
>JAPLFM010000148.1 GCA_026390675.1 Candidatus Kapaibacterium sp.
GGCTTTGATCCACTTCCTCAAACTTTTTGGCAAAAATCAAATTTGTATCCAGTTCCGAAAGGATCTGATTATAAAAAGAACAATCATGCATCAGCTTGGCATTTTGATAATGATAAAGATGTTAGATCATTGATGAGTATCGAACCAAACACAGAATGGTGGGAAACTTCTTTACATGAGCTGGGTCATATTTATTACTATATGACATATTCAAACAGCAATGTTCCTCTAATTCTACGTGGTGGTGCTAATAGAGGGTATCATGAAGCAATGGGTACTATGATTGGACTTGCATCTATGCAACTGCCTTTTCTTAAGAATTTAAAATTAGTACCTGAAGATGTTAAAGCTGATGAAATTCAGTCATTAATGAAAGAAGCTTTGAATTATGTAACTATAATACCTTGGGGTGCAGGAGTAATGACAGATTTTGAATGGGAATTATATTCAAATAATCTTCCTAAAAATCAATATAATGCTAAATGGTGGGAATTAGTTAAAAAATATCAAGGTATTGTACCTCCTACAATAAGAGGAGAGGAATATTGTGATGCAGCTACTAAAACTCATATTAATGACGATGCAGCTCAATACTATGATTACTCAATTTCTACAGTACTTTTATTTCAATTCCATGATTTCATTGCAAAAAATATTTTAAAACAAGAAGTTCATAATACAAATTATTTTGGAAGTAAAGAAACAGGTGATTTTTTAAGAAAAATAATGTATCCTGGAGCAAGTGTAGATTGGAGAGAACATTTAAAGAATAATATCGGAACCGATATGTCTGCAAAACCTATGCTTGATTACTTCGCTCCATTAATGACTTACTTAAAAAATCAAAATAAAGGCAGAAAATATTCTCTTAAAGAAAACTTTTAAATAAAATATAAGAAAAAGCTATCTAACTATTCTAAAGGTAGCTTTTTTTTTAAAATATAAATCAAATTATCAAACAATCACAATCTAGATAAAATCAATTCGTCAAAAGGTTTTTAATCAATTAAATGAATCAATATGAAATCTTCATCTTTAGTAAAACTTACAATTAATAATGCTGAATTTTATGCATATCATGGTGTTAAAACTGAAGAAAAAAAACTTGGAGGTAAATTTCAAGTTGATTTGGATTTGTATTATAACCCAACTAATGCAATTGTAAATGATGATGTAAACTACGCTGTTAATTATGAAGAGGCTATTTATGTTCTACAGCAAATTATAATTGATGAAAACTACAATTTAATTGAAACTTTAGCTAATGATATGTTACAAGCTATATTTGAAAAATTTGACAATTTAGAAAAAGCTACTATTAGAGTAAGAAAATTTAATATACCAATACAACAAATTGTAAGATGTATGGAAGTAGAGCAAACAATGGAACGTTTAAGTCAATGAGCTTAGTAGGCTGTAAAAAATGCAGTGATGAAATATTTATAGCTTTATCGCTTGGTACAAATATCGGTGATAGAGAAAAAAATATTGATAAAGCATTTGAATATTTAGTTACTTCAGACATATTAACAAATGCTGTAATTTCATCTTTTTATGAAACTGAACCAGTTGGAATTTTAAATCAAAACTGGTTTTTAAATGTTGCTATTGTTGGGTATACAAAATGTACTCAATTTGAACTTTTACAACATTGTAAAACTATTGAGTACTCAATTGGAAGAGAAAAGAGACAGAGATGGCACGAAAGAGAAATCGACATTGATATTATAATATATGGAGATACTATAATAAATGAAGAACATTTAACTATTCCTCACCCAAGATTACATAAAAGAAAATTTGTACTAATTCCAATAGCTGAAATTGCAGGTGATGTTCTTGTACCAAATCACAATTTAACTTTTAATCAACTAAATGAAGAATGTTTGGATTCTTCTGAAGTTAGAGTTTACGCATAATTTACTATAATATATTTACTTCTCTATCAAGAATAATATTAAATATCATATTTACACTTTCTATTATTTTTGAAGATAGTTCTAAGATTTCTGCTCCACTTGCTTCGCCATAATTTACCAAAACTAAAGCGTGATTTTCAGAGACTCCAGCATCGGAATTTTCATTTAATCTTTTACCTTTCCACCCTGCTTGTTCTATTAACCAACCAGCAGAAACTTTTTTGAATCCATCAAGATAATCAAATGTTTTTGCTTCAGGAAAGTTTTCAAGTAATTTATCTGCAATTTCATTTGAAATAATTGGGTTTTTAAAAAAGCTACCACAATTACCAATTAATTCAGGATTTGGTATTTTGTTTGTTCTTAGATTTACTACACAATCAAAAATATTCTTTTGAGTGATTTCTAACTTATTTGATTTTAAAGTATTTTCTAACTCTTTATAAGACAAATTGTATTTAGGTAACTTCGACAACTTATATATTACTGAAGTAATTACAAATTCATCTTTTAATTTATTTTTGAAAATCGAATCTCTATATCCAAATTTTGCTCTACCTTTTGAAATTGGTTGCATTGCCTTTGCTTTAATGTAAATACCTTCAGCTTCAAAATAACATGATTCTTGCTCAACACCATAAGCACCAATATTTTGAACAGGTGCAGCACCAACCTTTCCTGGAATTAAAGCTAAATTTTCTAAACCATAATAATGATTTTCAACAGTAAATTTTACAAATTCGTGCCAATTTACTCCCGCTCCAACCTTGATTGTAACAGATTCTTTATCATTATTAACTATATCAATACCTTTAATATTGATATTGATAATCAATCCATCATAATCCTTGGTGAAAAGTATATTTGACCCTCCACCAAGGATAATTTTTTTATTGTTATTAAATAAATCAGAGTATAGTAATTCAGAAAAGTCTGCTTCATTAGTTATTTCGCAATAATATTTGGCTTTAGCAGATACTCCAAAAGTATTATTTTTTTTCAAATCAAAGTTTTCTACAAAAATCATTTATTAGCTTAAATTTTAGGTTTACTTTCAATATATTTCTTTAAATTCTTAACTCCTTCTTCATAATCTGGACCTAGGAAACTTTCCATAATCAAACCAAAATATTTTTCACTTATTCCTTTCATATCTTCATCAAAAGTCCAAGTTACATTAATCAGCCCATTACCTTCACTTTTTATCTTATAACTCGCATTAGCTTTAACATAAGGGTCAAATACTAGTTCAACATTAATAAACTCATTAGGTCTGCTCTCTAGTATTTTTTGATAACCACTTCCTACAGTATTTGGATCTCCTTTCCAATCCATTCTGCTTCCTACTCCAACTTCAGGACCACTATACCAATATTTTGCTTTTGGATCTTTTTTAGCCCAAGGTGACCACAAAGAAAAGTTCTTAAATGAATTAAGCTCATTATAAATTTCTTTATCTGTTGCTCTAATCGAAATACTTCTTTCTAAATGGCAATGGCTTGGCAGAAAAAAGCTAATTACAAAAAACAATGCTATTAAAGAAACAATTATTATTAATGATATTTTAACAATTTTCATAAATCCTCTCAAAATTATTTAAAAAAACTTTGACAATTTAATAATAAAAAAATTAATATTTAATTAATTTTTTGATTTTTTAGAAATTAATATTCCTACAGATAGTTTTCTTGAAAAATCTGGCCTAGATTTTAAATTAATATTCTTATTATTCATCAACATAATTGACGAACCTCCCCCATCTAAATTCAGAGCATTATAGCAACCAATTGTTTCCATAATCCAAGCAATTTCATTCAAAGATGCACCCTTTATTTTGGCTTTTCTAGCTGTAGGTTCTACTGTTACAAAAAAAAGTTTTGATTTATCTTTGTTAAATCCAATAGCAGTTCTTGGCAAACTTTGATTTAAAAACCTTTTTGCTTTTGACCCCTCGATGTTAGCTTCGTGATTCCCTATTCCATTTCTTACAATTCTAGGAGTCCCGGATAATCCTTTAACAAATAGAATATCAGAATTAATATTTGTTTTAAAATCAAAAGTAATAGTATCATTATAATGAGGTATTAGATTTTTATCAACATCTTTTCCAAAAGAAAGTATAGCTCCATTTTCAGGTACTTTAGTTATCTCATTTGTTATTCCTTGCACTATATAACTAAACTGTCTGTTTATCAAAGGAATCCCAATAGCTTTTAAAATAATTTTAGTCAATCCTAATTCTTTTTTTAGCCTTTTATCACTTAAATATCTTTCTTCTCTTATTTTATTTGTATCAAAAACTTGTTCATTATCTTCAGTTGAGTCGCTCATTTCTCTCAATGCGTTCCATTCTTTAATTGCATCTGATAAGTAATCATCAATTTTTTTGTGATTAATATAAGGAATTGAATCTCCTCCGAAACGATTATAAAAAACAATACCATTGGTATCAATTCTTTTATTGATATTACTTAAATAAAAACAGGCATTTTTATAGTTGTATGTACAATTTAGTTCAAATGAATCTAAATAAGGTGTGTTTTTATCATCAAAAGCAATACTACTCCACTTTTTATAACGAGTTGAATTAACTATTTCATTGTCAATAATAAGTGATCCAATTGGATATAAACTTCCGCCTTGCCAAAATGATCCATTTACTGCAGCTAGAGTTTGAGTATGATTAATAGAATCAAATTCAGCCACCATATCGTGCAATCGAGCATTCTCACTAATAGTATTCATTGGTTTTACAATATTCAAAACTAAATCTTTATTATTTAGATTATATTCTAAAACGTGAGCTGATATTTTTACCTTTTTAGTTCCAAAAAGTATATTTTTATATTTAAGTCCATTCTCAATCTTTTTTTCTGATAATACTGAAAATTTTATTTTCTTGGAGTAAGAATTACAAGTCATTAGACTTAAAAAAAGACATATAATATAAAGTATTTTCAAAATTAATTTCAAGTTAGTCAATTATTTTTTGTGTAATATATGTATTGTTGAGAAAAATATAATAATAAATCATAAATTTGTGGATAATATTTAACACAAATGAGATTAAAATGAATTTTGAAACAATAATCTTTGAAATTAGAGATACTTTCGCAATTATAACTCTTAATAGACCTGATAAACTTAATGCACTGAATAAGCAAATGTTTAATGATTTGAATTCGGCAATTGAATATATTGAACTAAATGATGATATATGTGGATTGATTTTAACAGGCTCAGGTGAAAAAGCATTTGCAGCAGGTGCCGATATAGCCGAACTTCATTTATCAGATTCAAAAAGTGGTAGAATCTTTTCAGAATACGGCTCAAAAATAATGATGAGATTGGAGCAATTGAGAAAACCTGTAATAGGTGCTATTAATGGGTTTGCTCTTGGTGGTGGATGTGAATTAGCTATGTCATGTCATATTAGGTATGCTTCTGAAAATGCAAAATTTGGATTACCAGAAGTAAGTTTAGGAATTATCCCAGGATATGGTGGTACTCAAAGAATGACTCAGCTAATAGGAAGAGCAAAAACTATGGAATTAATTTTAAGTACTTCTTTTATTAATGCTATTGAAGCTAAAAGACTTAATTTAATAAATGAAGTTTATCCAATTTCTGAATTACTTAATAAATCTATTGAGTTATTGAATAAAATACTCTCACAAGGTAATTTAGCAGTATTTGCAGCAATAGATTCTATTCTTTCATCGAGTGATTTATCTTTATCAGATGGATTGGCTTATGAATCAAGAAAATTTGGAGAAGTATGTGGTACTAAAGATTTTAAAGAAGGTACAAGTGCATTTCTAGAAAAAAGAAAACCAGAATTTAAGGGTAATTAAGACAATGATAAAATTTAAAACGAGAAAATTGGTAAGTCCTCCTGATTTAAATCCTGCGAATACACTTTTTGGTGGACAACTTTTAAGATGGATTGATGAAGAAGTAGCAATATACACTATGACAAAATTAGGAACCAGTCATATAGCAACAAAATTCATTTCTGAAATTAATTTTATTAGTCCTGCGTATCAAGGTGATATTATTGAAATAGGTGCTGAAGTAATTGAATTAGGTAGAACATCTGTTACTTTGAGGTGCGAAGTTAGAATCAAAGATACTGATACATTTATTTTAAAAATAGATAAATTTGTAATGGTACATTTAGATATGAATGGAAGACCAAAGCCACATAATATTACTTTTGAAAATATTAATACTGATTAGTACCTTAGCAACTTCAAATATCTTGTTTTATTGTTAGATTATTAAAAGTTGAATTAAGTTAAACTTTTGTAATAATAACATTTTTTTTTATAATTAGGTTTATTTTACTTATTTTGTTTTTTCTAATTTGAAATTTTAAATAAAAATGAATATTATTTTAATTGCTACTGAAGTTGAACCATTAGCAAAGTCTGGTGGTTTGGCTGATGTTACTTCATACCTTCCTCGAGAATGGGAAAAACAAGGCCATAATACGATTATAGTTATGCCTAAGTATAGTTTTATTGATTTTACTTACTTAAATTTACAAAACACATTATTAAGTATTGCAGTTCCGATGGGTTTCTCAACAGAATATGCAGGACTTTGGAAATGTAAATTACCCTATAGCAATGTTGATATCTTTTTAATTGATCATGAAGAATATTTTAATAGAAATGGTATCTACGGTGATCCAATTGAATTTCAAGATAATGATAAAAGATTTACTTTCTTATCAAGAGCAGTCTTTGAAGTTGCAAAAGCTATTGATTTTACTCCTGATATTATTCATGCTCATGACTATCACACAGCACTTTCTTTAGCTTTCCTCAAAGTGTTTTATCAAAAAGAATATAGATTCTCAAAAACAGCGGGTGTTTTTACAATACATAATTTAGCATATCAAGGAAAATTTAATCCATATAGAGTTATGGATTTTACAGGGATTGGAATGAAAGAATTCTACCCTGGTTCATGGTATGAAAATGACGGTGTTGTGAACTTTATGAAAATTGGGATTATGTTTGCTGACAAAATAACTACAGTAAGCCCAACTTATTCAAATGAAATTAGAATGCCCTATTATAGCGAAGGA
>JAPLFM010000086.1:0-1077 GCA_026390675.1 Candidatus Kapaibacterium sp.
ATAAATGAACCATCTTTCTGTTGTATGTATGCATCTATTGACCAATCTAAATGACTTGTAGCACTGATATTTATAAAATCATTGAGGCCATCTAAATTTAAATCATCAACTATATAGTCAAAAACATTCCCATTTGTTTGATATGGCATACTTATTTTATTCGTCAAGACATTACCCTTGCCGCCATTTAAAAATATTTGGTTATCAAGATTGGTTCCAATCATTACATCATTTATGCCATCCTTATTTATATCTTTTATTTTACAATAAAATGGAAAATCATTCCTTTCCGACATCACAAAATCTTTATTAGTGAAATAAGGATAAGTAGGAATTCCCCAAAAAACAAAAACTCTTGGATTCGCCATAATCAATAAATCAGGAATTTTATCTCCATTTAAATCTGCTACAGAACCATGTTCATAAACAATTTTTTCATTTGGTAAAGGAGGCTGCAAAACTAGTTCGGTTAAATCATATCCTCCTTTGCCATCACTCAAGCAAATCGTAATTGGTTCTATTCTATTATTTGGCGAGGATTCATCTTGATGACCAAAAATGACTAAATCAACAAAATTATCATCATTTAAATATATTGGTGAAACTTTAGTAGGGGCGCCAATAAAATTTGTTTTATTATTTATAAAATTTTTCTCATCAAAATTTTTTGTGGACGGATTCCAGATTAAAAAACTTAATCTAGATTTTTGTCCACCAAATGCACTACCTGCATTAAAGACATCAATATATCCATCATTATTAAAATCGCCATTACAAATTGCTTGAGTCCATGCACAATAAGCATCACCTTGTGGAGGTGCAAAAACTTCATAATTTTTCTGAAATACGCCAATTATTAAATCACTTAATACGGGGGTGTTTTCCCAATATTCCGTTCCAAGTTGTTTAGCATTGGAAGCAACTTTATATCCCATAAACCTTCCTAGTGGATTATTTATGACGCTAATGGATTTATTTGATGTGTTTGAACTAGTAGACTTTGATGTTAGGGTAACACTAATAGAATAGTTGCCGGTAATTTTTAGTCCAGGAATATTCAAACTTAAACTAGACGAA
>JAPLFM010000086.1:1121-2118 GCA_026390675.1 Candidatus Kapaibacterium sp.
GTTTTGAACTCACGGTAATCAATAATGGCAATGTGTCTGTTACATTAATTGTACCAGTGTCTATGTTTGTTGAAAATTTTATAGATTCTTCCTGAACAACTGGTGTTGCTTGTGTTGCAGGTACAGCTGTTTTACTACACGCAATTACAAGTACAACGACCAAAGCTAAGATTACTCTTTTCATAGATTAAGTTTTAACTTATCCTTTGGGGATATATAAAGTTATATAAACTAGACTTAGAATCAGTTTATAATAATTCCTCCAATTCACTTCAATTTTCCCTCTAGAAACACAAAATCTGCTCCAAACCTGCCCCAAAAGAAAAAACCATCTATGAAATGAATCATAAGTGGTTGTAAGAAATTGAATCAATATATGATTCGTTGAAATTGTAGATTTTGTAATTATTTTTAAACCCCTGGTTTTATGTCATATACCGTAATTGTACCATTTTCATTACCTTGAATTCCAATAAACTTCAATTTGCCGTTTATTTGAAATCCTTTTAAATAAGCAGGATATATTCCATCAATTTTAATACTTTTATTCACGGGAGTAAATGTTCCAGCATTATTATTAAGTATTAAGTTATTAATTAGAACACCTGTCCCTTTATTAGTTCCAGTTCCTCCTGCTCTAAATAACGTTCCAAAGAGAAAGGGATTTAAAATAATGTCTTCATCACCATCGTTATCATAATCAACTAAATTAAACTCTCTAAATTGCATTTTATCATTCGTATAGCTAATTAACTGTCCTGGCACAAATTGGTCATTACCATCATTCATAAAAACTTGAATTGCAATATAATTATCTCCTTCGCCCGCAAAAATAATATCTTTTTTCCCGTCTTTGTTTAAATCAGAAACCTTGATTGATGTAGAACCAAAATCAACTGACTTAAATGCCCCTATATTGGATGGCAAGTATGAAACTTCATATTGTTTTGAAATATTATTAAATGAAAAAACGGCAAATTGAAGTTTATTGGAATTC
>JAPLFM010000100.1 GCA_026390675.1 Candidatus Kapaibacterium sp.
AAAATATTTCTTCTGCTGGTGCAATAACGAATAATAACAATGTAGCAATCAAGAATGGTGAGGCTTGATCTCTTGTCATATATATCAAATTTAATTGAGGTTTTGCAAAATCAAAAAAATTTGAAATAATAAAAACTCCCAATCTAGATATTCCATAAAGTACAATACCATGTATTAAACCTATATATACAAACTTTAATTCAAATTTAAAAAGCTCTTTTAATTTATTCTTTTGGTGATAAAGTGTATAGATAGTTAAAATCAATGTTGAAAAAGTCATTGCATACCAAAAATAATGATTATGAATGGTTACAGCAATCTGTGGAAATAATGAAAACATCATAAACCAGCAAAAACCTGCTAATAAAATACCAAATATAAGTTTTTTCATAAGTGTATATAAATTTTAAATTTAGAATTTGTTGAATAGAAATTAATTAGTTAGTTTGAGACGAACAAATCTAATAAGTTATTTAAAAATGTTATGCTTATTAATATTAAAGAAAATCTACTAACAGAAAATGTAGTCAAAAAGATGACTGTAATAAAGGATTTACAGCATTGCATAGCATTGCTTGGCTGGGATCAAGAAACAAAAATGCCAATCGGTTCTTGGGAAGCAAGAGCAGATCAAATTTGCACTTTAGAAGAAATTTCACACAAAATTTTAACTGATGATGATAGCAAAAGATTAGTTGACAAAATTAAAAACAACAAATGCGATAAATCTAGCCTCCAAAACAGGTTACTTTGCCTTTATGTGAAAGATTACGAGAAAGCAAGCAAACTAAATAATGATTTTATAATCAGGTATTCAAAAGCAAAATCACAATCTTTAGAAAGCTGGAGAAATGCCAAAAAACATAATAATTTTAATTTTTTTGAAAATGATTTTACAACTTTAATAGAACTAACAATTGAAAAAGCTGAACTTTTAGGTTGCACTCGAAATAAATATGATGCTTTACTTGATGAGTTTGAAGAAGGTATGACATATAATAAACTTTTACTAATATTTGAAAACATTGAGCTAAAGACAAAAAAACTTACTTCACAAATTGCAAAGAGTCATAACAAAATAAAGTCAATTAATCCAAAATTAGAATTCTATGAAAAAGTGCAATTTAAGTTTGCTAAAAAAATAGCAAAAAAACTTGCTTTTGATTTTCAAAAAGGAAGGCTTGATAAGTCAATTCATCCTTTTACTACATCATTTTCTCAAAAAGATGTCAGAATAACTACTAGAATTGACAAAAACAATATTTTTTCTTGTTTATATGGTACTATTCACGAAGTTGGTCATGGACTTTACGAACAAGGAATTGATTTGTCACTTTACCGTACTTTTGCTTCTGATGCAACTTCATTGGGTATTCACGAATCCCAATCATTAATTTGGGAAAACATTATTTGTAGAACTCAAGAATTTTGGGAGTGGGTTATGCCTGAATTAAAAAATCATTTCCACAATGAACTAAAAGGATACGACGAAAAAGATATGTATGAAATGGTTAATAAAGTTGAGAATTCTTTTATTCGAACAGAATCGGACGAACTTACCTACAATTTACATATTTTGATTAGAACTGATATAGAAAATAAACTGATAAATAGAAAAATCAAAGCCAAAGACTTACCTGATATTTGGAACGAACTTTATAAAAAACACTTAGGTTTAATTCCTAAAAATGACAATATTGGTTGCTTACAAGATATTCATTGGGCTGCTGGTATGTTTGGTTACTTCCCTACTTACACACTTGGCAAACTTTATTCATCTACAATTTGGGAAGAAATGAATATTCAAATTCCACATTTGAAAAGTATTATTAAAGAAGGCGAATTCTTTATAATTCGAAAATGGTTAAAAGAAAACATACATACTTTTGGAAGACTAAAATCTCCTGAGGAAATTATCTTTGATATATGTGGCAAAAGTTTAAATACTGAAGATTTTTTCAGCTACCTTGAAAAGAAATTGAAACATGTTTATGAAATTTAAAAGAAACAAATAATTTACAAAATAAATAGAAAAAAAAATGAAAATAAAAATTATTCAACTTTTGTTAGCTTTAAGCTTCTCAAATATTTACGCTTTAGATGTACTTATCTCAAATGATAATGGAATTCCAAAAACTTCTTATTCAAGTAGAGCAAATTGGGAGGAAACTGTAATTCTATCTCCAAATGGTTCTTGTAATGTTCAAGAGATCCAAGTATATTTAGCTGGAAATACGGCTGGAAAAGATACGTTATTTATAGTTGGAGATGCTTCAGAGGGCTCTGTTGTACCTACTTTTTGGGTATTGCCTTATAATACGATTTATTCTCCAATTATTGTTGACTATGATGGTAAATCTGGTTGGAGGAGCTTTCCAACTCCTAAATTCCACTGTGATGGACTAGATAGAATTTTAATTCAACATAAATTAAAATCAAATGGACCTTGGTTTGCGGTGGATAATAATTCTGCTTCTCAACCACTTAAATCTTGGCTTTTAAATCCAACTCAAACTAATTCATTGGGTGGTCCAGGTCAATATTACCAAGCTGATGGAGATTATTTAGTTAGATTATTAGTTGAATATGATTATCCATATCAAAATATATCTGCTTATCCTCCAGCTCCAAAATTATCTAATGTAACAAAAGAAGTTGGCTTACTTAATACTGATAGTTCAACAATAAAAGCTACTGATGTATCGGTTGTGGATTGGAACAATGATGGATTTGATGATTTAGTAATTGGTGGGAATTTCTTTTTGAATAAGCAAGATGGTACTTTTGAAAACTTAACTTCAAAAATTGGAATTTCAGTAGGTGGTACTGCTTGGGCTGATTATGATAATGATGGTGATTTGGATTTTTATGCAATCAATAATGGTGCTTTTGATGTACCATCTCAAACAGTATTAAGTCAAGATGCAATTTATAGAAATGATGGAAATAATAAATTTACTAAACTTAAAAGTAAAGATGTTTTTCTAAAACCTTATCCATATCCAATCAATGATTCAACTCATAACCCATATTCAAATATAACAGCTACTTGGTTTGACTTTGATAATGATGGCTGGCTTGATTTGCATTTAGCAAATAATAGAGTTGGGTATAATAATGCACAAGGACAATATGCAGAAACATATTTTCCGGATCAAATTTGGAATAATGAGAAAAATGGTAAATTTAAAAATATTACAAAAACATGTGGTATTGGAGATGCAGAAGCCTCTCCTTTTGATTGTTATGGAGCTTGTGCTGGGGATTATAATAATGATGGTAAAATGGATTTGTTTGTTGCAAATTATAGACTTGCAAAAGACTTCCTTTTTAAAAACTTAGGTAATGGAAAATTTCAAGATGTAGGACACGAAACAACAGTTGAAGGAGTGCCAACTCAAGACCCAAATTATTTTGGGCATGGTATGGGTTCCGAATGGGCAGATATAAATAATGATGGCTATTTGGATATTTCAGTTGGTAATCTTGGTCATCCTGATTGGAGAGGCTCAGTTTCAAATCCATCTTTAATTTATATTAATCAAGGTCCACCTAATTATAATTTTAAAGAAAGCCATAATGAAATGGGATTGAAATTTAGAGAAATGAATGCCGGAATGCTTTGGCTTGATTTGGATTTAGATGGAAATCTTGACCTATGGCATGGACAAATCGCATATAATCCAGAAGGTGCTAATGGTGAACCAAAGAGACCTGCAAGAATTTATATGAATGGTGGCAAAGAAAACAACTACAATTTAATCGATAAAACTTGGGAACTAGGTGCAGTTGTTCACGGTGCTTGGACTGCAAATAAAATTGATTATGATAATGATGGTGATTTGGATATTATTATGGCGAGTAATCACGAAGGTGTTTTACTTTTCAAAAATGATTTGATTAGAAAAGGCTCTTATGTAAGTTTTAGAATTACAGGAGATACTACTTTAAAGGTTTCAAACGATGCTTTTGGAACAAAGTTTATTGTTTATTCTGGAACTAAAAAAATCATTAGAACACTTAATGGAGGAAGTAGTGCAGGCTCAAGATTTTCTCAACAAAGTAATGAAGTTTTAATTGGCTTGGGAGATTTTAAAACAATTGATAGCACTGAAGTATATTATCCTAATTCAACTAAAGCAAATTTCACTTTGAAAAATCTTAGAAGAAATAACAAATATATTATTGATTCTAAAGGAGATGCTAATGATTTTGCACTTGAAGCTCCTTACATCATTAGTCCAGAAGCAAACAAAATTTATGGTTATGGATCTATTAATTATAAAGTTTTAATTCCAAATAAACCAAATAAAACTGTTTTTAAGTTTATTAATCAAAAAGGAATTCTAGTTGATTCAATTACTTATAGTTTACCAATTCAATATAATGACACTTTAAATTTAGGTGATAGACTTAACTTTGTTAATGGTTTTTATACTGTTGAAGCATATTATGAATTAAATGGAAAAAGATCAGCAACAGCAAAAATTAATTTCTTAATACTTGGCAATGCAAATCCACCAAAAAATTTAAAACCAAATGATAAGTTGGCTGAGCTAAATACTACTCCTACTCTTTCTTGGACTGTAGATAGTATATTTGCTCCTAATTACAAATATATTCAAAGATTTGATTTGTCTTATTTCAATTCAAAGACTAAAAAGCTTGATACTATTAGAGTTGAAGGTAATTCGTACAAAATTTTAGATTCTCTTATGCCTGGGACCAACTTTCAGTTTTACGTAAGGACTATAATCAATGATACTATTTATTCAAATTGGACTGATTCTGAATTTTTGAAAATTAAGAATGTACCTTCAAAAATAAATTTGGTTTCCCCTGAGGCAAACTCTAAAGACAACAAAGTTAATTTAACATTAGTTTGGACAAATCCAAACAATGAAATTGTAAATTTACAGATTTCAAAAAACTTTGACTTTACAGATATAAGCCATGACAGAGAAGGACTTTTTGGGAATTCATTTAATGTTTTCCCAAAGTTAAAACAAGCGTTGCAATATTTTTGGAGAGTTAGGCTTTTGAATGATGTTGGACATGGCGAATGGTCTAATATTAGAGGATTCTATACTGAAGGAATTAATTCAGTTGAGTTATCAAATATAGATGAATTTAACATTATTTCGTTAAGTCCTAATCCTGCCAATGAAGAAGTAAAAGTTGAAATTAATATAAAGCAATCAAGTTCAATTAAAATGAGTTTAATTGATGAAACTGGAAATATACTTTATTCTAAAAATATAGATTTCGAATTTGGTTTTCATTCTATTACAGTTAACACGAAAGACTATGTAACCGGAAGCTATATTCTAAAATTAGAAAATAATGGTTTTGTAATCTCCAAGAAATTACAAATTATAAAATAGGATTAGATTAAGAGTTAATAAACATTAATAATTTCTAAATACTTTTGGAATATTCGTCTAAAAATCTATTTTCTTCAATTGATAGAGATTCTTTGCCATCTACAAAGATTTTATCTAACAATCTATTTAGTTCATCTTCATTTTGGATTGGGTCATCATCTAATGCATAATTGCCTTCTTTATCTAAAAAAGATTTAAATCTGTTTGCATCACTATTTGAAATAATTGCTGGAGAAAGCTCATTTTGGTTTGGAATACTTAAACCTCTAATAGTACTTTCATCTGGTGCAGATTCGTAATTATTTTCAATAAACAATATTCTTAAGTAAAAAGCAAATCCAGAAACTAATCCAAATGCTAATGGATAAACCAAATCGAATGTAACATTACCAGATAAGTAAGAAATACTAAGAATTTTAAAACAAACCCAAGATAAAATAATCAATGCTGAGCTGGTAGCTAAAGAAACATTAAATCTATTATTAATATATATTCTCTTTCTAATATTTAAAAATGAATATAGGGTAAGTAAGAAAATTGAAATGCCTTCTAAACCAGAAAAATTATGTTTTACATTGAAAAATATCAAACTAGTCATAAGTCCATATAATACAATAACTAAACTTAATGTAATTGGGAAAACATTTTTTGAGAAAAGTCTTTCAATTTTAGCAGCAAAGAAAAATAATGACACTGCAGTAAGTACATAAGATTCAAATGAATTAAGAGCAAGGGGGAAAGTAAATAACCTCCAAAACTCATAATTATTTATTATTCTACTAGGAATTAGAGATAAATAACCAGAAAGAAAACCAGCAATTACATTGTTTGTAAGATAAAACAATGTTAAAAGCAAAAGTAATACTTTTGAAAAGCTTATATTTCTTCTTGTTGACATTTAATTTAATGAGTCTAAAATACTGTTTACTTTATCTATATCGACATTTTCGTAGAAATCTTCATTAATAACTAATAATGGTGCTCCACCACATGCTCCCATACACTCTACTTCTTCTAAAGAGAATTTTCCTTCAGCATCACATTCATTATGTTTAATACCTAATCTTTGTGAAACTGAATCAAACAATTCATCTCCTTTAAGAAGCATACAAGATACATTTGTACAAACTTGTACATGATGTCTTCCCATAGGTTTTTTGAAATACATAGTATAGAATGTAGCTACACCATAAACATGTGAATATGGCAAATCCAAAAGTTCGCCCACAAACATCATAACTTCTTTTGATATATAACCAAATTTTTTCTGAGCCATCCATAAAACAGGCATAATTGCAGATTTTTTTATTGGGTATTTATCAATGTGCATTTGCACTTCAGCTAATTCACTTTCGTTAAATTTGATTTCCATTTAATACATCCTAAATAATTTATTTCAATTTTGTTTAGTATAATTTAACAAATTAAGCAAAATTTTAAACAGTAACAAAAAATGTAATAAACTATATTACAATTAACACTTAAACTTGCATTTTGTTTCAAATTATTTTAAAATTAACATTGTTTTAATCAATTTTTCGTTTCAAAACTCTTTGAATATTTGTTTTTCACAATCAAATAAATTACTTATTTTGCAATAAAAGAATAAGAGTAAATTATGAAAGAAAATAATGCAATTCAAATATTTGAAGATAAAAAAGTTCGTACAATTTGGGATGGCGATTTAGAAAAATGGTTCATCTCTATTGTAGATGTGATTGAGGTGTTGACAGAAAGTCCAAATCCTCAAGTATATTGGAGAGTACTTAAAAAACGATTAAAAGCTGAAGGAAATGAAACCGTTACAAATTGTAACGGTTTGAAAATGAAAGCTCCTGATGGTAAAATGAGAATTACTGATGTTGCAGATACAGAGCAGTTGTTTAGATTGATACAATCAATTCCATCACCAAAGGCGGAGCCTTTTAAATTATGGTTAGCACAAATTGCATCTGAAAGATTAGATGAAATGCAAGATCCTGAGCTTTCAATTGATAGAGCTTTAGAGCAATATTTGAAATTAGGTTATTCAGAGAATTGGATAAACCAAAGATTGAAAAGTATTGAAATTCGCAAAGAATTAACAGATGAATGGAAGAAACGAGGACTTAAAGAAGGTTTGCAATTCGCAACTTTAACAGATATTATCACAAAAGCTTGGGCTGGGATAAATACAAAGGAATACAAAGTATTGAAAGGATTGAAAAAAGAGAATCTTCGTGATAATATGACTAATACTGAACTTATTCTTAATATGCTTGCTGAAGCCTCTACAAAAGATATATCACAAGCTGTAAATCCTGAAACATTTGAAGAAAACAAAAAAGTTGCAAAACAAGGTGGAAATGTAGCAAAAGTAGCTCTAAAGGAACTTGAAGCAAAAACAAAAAAGAAAGTTGTTACATCAATTAATGCAAGAACAAACCTACAAATCAAATCTAACCAAAATAAAAATCAATTAGAAAAGATGTTAGAAAAAATTTCTGAGGATAATTTACATAAAGAAATCAATTTTGGTAAAAGCGTAGGTAATGAAATTTTATAACTCTATCCCAAAATATATTTTAATTTTGAAATCTCAAATAATTGAAAATGGTAATTGTAATTAATATCAACATCCAAAGAATTGAATAACGCACATTCGTCCTCGCATTACCCATAACATTTTGTAGCTTGGCAAGGAAGCGGATTTAGAATCACAAAACAGTCTGCCAGCACTGAACTTGATACGAAGCACAAAGCTTCATTTAACCACTGAACCGCCAATTTCTTGTAGGTGCTGTCATCGCGTTTAGTTATTTCTTTTTAAGTTCGTCAATCTTTTTCTTTGCGTCTGCTTTTATATCAGCATCATCAACTTTAACTACTTTCTCGTAATATATAATTGCGTTTTCGTTGTCTCCTTTTCGTTTATATGCCTCTGCAATATTCATTAAAACGATGTAATCTGAAGGAGCAATTTTTTCTGCTTTCAATAATTGTTCAAGTGCCTTGTCGTAATCTTTATTAATCATGTAAACGATTGAAAGGTCAGATAAACTTTCAACATGGTCAGGATAATATTTTAGAACTGTCTCTGAAATTCTTTTCATGTTGTCAAGAAGTTTATCATCGTTTGTGTTGTAAAGTTGAAGAACATAATCTTGAATTGAACCTAACATAAATTCCTTCGGGTCTTTTTGAGGTTTGTCGTCTGCCCAAAGCCAAGTATTTTTATTTGTGTTGGAATAATCAATGGTCTTAATTATTTCGTCTGTGAACTCCATATAATTTTCTTTTTTGCCAAGCATGTAAACTTTACCAAAACGCATGTCAAGGCGATTAGGAAACATTTTAATTCCTTTGTCAATGTAGTCAAATCCTTTTTGCAAATCCTTGTCAGCATAAACAACCATGTCATTCATGTAGCCAGCAACTTTTCCAGTTGAGTCCGTCAACTGAAGTGAATGTTCGCCTTTCTGTTCATGTTCAAGTCCAATCATCTCTGTCATGCTTTTCTGAACATAGTAGTTGAAATACGCAACATAAAGTTCGGGGTCATTTTGTTTTTTAGTTTCCCACTGTGCAAGTAATTTCTTTTCTCCAACTGTGTCTTTCTTGTTGTATAAGTCGTTGAACTGTTCCTTAAAATTTTGTCCTGCTGCACTAAGAAAAAGTCCTGTCAGCAAAATTGTCAAAGTGATTGTTTGATCTTCCCCTAATTCAGTGTACTCTTAGAAAAGAGATTAATTGTAATTATAGTACATAGTTTCGTATTGCATTGGCGTTAGATAATTCAAACTTGAATGAATTCTTTCTCTATTATAAAAAAGCTCAATATATTTAA
>JAPLFM010000174.1:0-1498 GCA_026390675.1 Candidatus Kapaibacterium sp.
TATGTATTGTTAAATTAACTATACAAATATAAGCATAAATCCTTGAATATCATACACTTAAATTTTAGAACCCACCTATACAAAATTAAAGAGTAAATGTTAAGTGCAAATAAATCCTGTGTTAATTTTGAAACATAAATTGTTTATTTTCTATTTATTACGATTTAAACATTAAAAAGTTCCATATTTATTAAATATATAATTATTTCCTATGTATTTTTAGTTTTTAACAAACTTTAAAGTTTTATTTGTAATAGAGTTTTCTAATTTAACAATGTAAATACCTATCTTCAAATTTGATATATCAATTTCTGTGTTGTTAGAAACTTTTTCTTTAATTAATTGATTCCCTAACAAATCACAAATGATTATGTTTCCAACAAAATCAGGAAAATGTAGTTTTGTATTAGAAGGATTAGGAGATATATTGAATTTGTCTTCTTCAATTTCGTTTACATCACTTTTGATATTCATCACAGCATTTAGCTTTTCCCATATTTGATTACAAAAAACTGTGGGTACATCACCAAAGTTTCCAGGTTGTTCCCCCATGCGAACAACTACCAAACCTTTACTTTTAGAAATACAAACAATTTGTCCATTTTTACCTAATCCAGCAAACACATCACTAGGTGCATCTTGAAATAATGGACCATTGAAAACATTTTGCAAGCTAGGAACCATAAATGTTGATTTACCATTCAGCCACCACAAATAGCCATAAGATAGATTTAAATTTTGTGATGTGTTTGAACTTTTAAAAATGTAGTCTTTATCCTTTAATAAAGTATCATTATTCCAAACACAATCATTTTGATATAGCAAACCAAATCGTGCAAAACTTCTAGCTTTGCTAAAAAACACATTATCATAATCTAAAGTAAACCAAAATCCTGAAATACCTGTTTGTGATTTGAGTTTTTGTTGGGTATAAGTATTAATATTCTGACCTGTAGCATTTTCTAATACCTTTTCAAGCAAAGTATAAGGTGCATTATGATATGCCCATCTTGTGCCAGCATCTGCTTTATAAGTCAAACATGAATCCTTTAAACAATGATTGTCTGCTACTCCATCGTCCAATCCACTAGTCATAGTAATCTGATTCCAAATTGTAATTTTATCTTCCTTTTCTTTTGTGCACTTAGTCCATCCACTTCCTAAGTATTTTGAAGTCAAATCTAAAGTTCTCAAAATTCCATCTTCTTGGGCTTTACCTATTAAAAAAGATGTGATCGTTTTACCAGCAGAAGCCCAATACCAAGAGCTGTCTTTATTAAAAGTGCCAAAGTATTTTTCAATCACTATTTTGCCATCTTTCAAAACGATAAAAGCTTTTGAATTTTCATTTTCTAGAAATTCATAAAGTGGTTGCACTTTTGATGAATCCCATCCTAGTTCATACAGTCCTGTTGATTCCCAATTATTCCCAATTGTAGGTGGAAAATAAATTGATTGTGAATTACAAATTTGGTAACATATCGTTAAAAATATTATT
>JAPLFM010000174.1:1508-15636 GCA_026390675.1 Candidatus Kapaibacterium sp.
TAATAAATATTATTATGAAAATTTTATTCATGAAACAGATCCTTAATTTAATAATTGATTATATAAACTTTATATTTAGATTCTATTTAAGTAAAAAAGTTTAAAAGAATCTCAACAAAAACAATAGTTTTTTTCTAAATTTCAAAATAATATAAAACATTAGTCGTCTTTAGCAAAAATTCAATTCAAAAATTCAAAAAACTGTATGAGCAATTTAAAAATAGCTTACGAAGGCATTACTTATGACGACGTATTGCTAGTGCCTCGTTATTCTGAAGTTCTTCCAAGAGATACAAATATACAAACAAAACTTTCACGTGAAATTAAATTAAATGTTCCCTTCCTTTCTGCTGCAATGGATACTGTAACTGAGTCAGAGATGGCAAGAGCATTAGCCAGAAATGGTGGAATTGGTGTAGTTCATAAAAACATGACTATCGCTCAACAAGCTCATCAAATCGACTTAGTCAAACGTTCAGAAAGTGGTATGATTCAAGATCCAATCACTCTTACTGTAGATAAAAAGATTGGTGATGCTTTAGAATTAATGTCGAAATATCATATTTCAGGAATTCCAGTTATTGATGCTGATAGAAAATTAATTGGAATTTTAACTAATAGAGATTTAAGATTTAATCCAAATCCTAATGAAGATATTTCTAATGTGATGACTAAGGCAAATATTATAACCGCACCACTTGGAACAGACCTTGCAGGTGCAGAAGATATTCTTAAAAAGTATAGAATTGAAAAGCTACCAGTAGTAGATTCAAACAATATACTTCAAGGTTTAATTACTTTTAAAGATATACAAAAAAAGAAACAGCATCCTAATGCTTGCAAAGATCATTTGGGTAGGTTGAGAGTAGGGGCAGCAGTTGGAATAGCTCCCGATACAATTCAAAGGGTTGAAGCATTAGTTTATGCCGGGGTTGATGCCGTATTTGTTGATACTGCACATGGTCATAGTCGTGGTGTTTTAAATATGGTAAAACTTATCAAAGAGACTTTTAAAGGATTGCAAGTTATAGGTGGAAATATTGCTACTGCAGAAGCTGCTGCAGCTCTGATTGAAGCTGGTGCTGATGGACTAAAAGTAGGTATAGGTCCTGGTTCTATTTGCACTACTCGTATTGTAGCTGGAGTGGGTGTGCCTCAATTAAGTGCGATTATGGAAGTAAGTAGTATTGCAAAGAAACATGGTGTGCCTATTATTGCAGATGGTGGCATTAAGCAAACTGGTGATATAGCTAAAGCTGTAGTTGCTGGGGCTGATTCTGTTATGATGGGAAGTCTTTTTGCAGGTTGTGAAGAAAGTCCAGGAGAGAAGTTAATTTTTGAAGGCAGACCATATAAAGTTTATCGTGGTATGGGTTCACTTGGTGCTATGTCACAAGGTTCTGCAGATAGATATTTTCAAGATGTGGAAGATGAAATTTCAAAATATGTCCCTGAAGGAATTGAAGGAAGAGTTCCTTTTAAAGGATTAGTCTCAGAAACAATTTATCAATTTGTTGGTGGATTACGTTCGGCTATGGGATATAGTGGTTGTGGAACTATTAAAGAAATGCAGGAAAATGGCCAGTTTATTAAAATAACAAGTGCAGGATTAAGAGAATCACATCCTCATACAGTAACAATTACAAAAGAATCTCCAAATTATTTTGCTTTTTAAATATTATTAATTTTTTAATTATTTTACAAATATGCCAAATTTAAAGAATTTTACTCAGTTAATTACTGATATACCTTATCCTAAACTTAATGATCATAGATTTGAACAAATTAGGTTTATGATGGACGACATAAAAGTAGAAGCTATGGCTGTTACTCATACACCAAATGTTAGATACTTAACGAATTTTTCTGGATCAAATGGTCAATTGATTATTTTCCCAGATTCATTACATTTTATAACAGATGATAGATATGAATTACAATTAAAAGAAGAATTATATAACTTACCCAATTTATATATTCATATCGCTCGTGATCCTTGGAAATACGGAGTAGATAGCAAACTTTTTAAAGGATTACAAACTTTAGGATTTGAGTCTGATATTATGGGGTATAGCGAAGCAGTTGAAATTAGAAATGTAATTAGACCAGTCAAATTTAAGCCAGCTGTTTGTGAAATAGAACCTTTTACTAGACCAAAAGCTCCTGAAGAAGTTGAATATATGAAAGAAGCTTGTTCAATAGCTGAAAAAGTTTTTATTCAAATGTGTGGATTTATCAAGCCGGGTATGACTGAAAAAGAAGTGGCTAATGAATTAGTTTATACTTCAAGAAAATTAGGTTCAGAAGGCGACCCATTTGATGTAATTGTTGCAAGTGGTCCTCGTTCTGCTTATCCGCATGCTGCTCCTACAGACAAGAAAATAAAGAAAAACGAAATAATAGTATTGGATTTTGGATGTAAATTCCATGGGTTCTGTTCTGATATTACAAGAGTAGTAAGTACAGGCAAGCCATCTAAAGAGCAAAAACAAATATATTCAATTGTATATGAAGCAATGCAAAATGCAATTAAAAATGCAAGACCTATGATGAATGGTAAAATTTTAGATGGTTATGCTAGAAGTATAATTACTAATGCAGGTTATGGAGATTTTTTCAAACACTCATTAGGACATGGAATTGGCTTATCTGCTCACGAAAGCCCATTGATTACTTTTAGAAAAGAAGATCAAATTATTCCAGAAAACTCTGTTATTTCTATTGAGCCTGGTATTTATTTCCCTGAGAAATATGGTATTAGAATCGAAGATAATATTTTAGTTACTAGAAATGGGGTAGTTAATTTGACTAATGCTCCAAATGAAATTACTGTAATTTTATAATCACTACAAATTCTATTTAATTTTAGAATGTTAGTAAAAATCCTCTCTTATGAGAGGATTTTTTTATATATAATTGGTATTTTTGAATTACAATTGTTTGACATAAGAAGAATTTAATTAATCATAATGAACAAAGTAAATAGAAATGTATTAGTAATTGCATATTATTTCCCACCAATGGGATTGAGTGGAGTACAACGTACACTCAAATTTGTTAAATACTTACCTCAATTTGGTTGGAATCCTATTGTACTTACTGCATCTCCTGGAGCTTACTATGCTTTTGATGAAACTTTAATTGAGGAAATACCTGAAATAAAAATCTATCGTACAAATGAAGACATTACTAAATTAGTTAAAAAGAAAGATAGCAGTGCTTTGAAATATCCAAATACTTTTGGTCAAAAGTTGAGAAAAATAATTACTCAAACTTTTATCCAGCCTGATAGTAGAATATTTTGGAAGAAGTCTGCTTTAAAATTGGCTGATAAAATTATCAAAGAAAACAAAATTGATGTTATCTTTTCTACAGCTCCTCCATTTACAGATTTTTTAATAGCAAATGAACTTTCTCAAAAGTATGACATACCTTATGTTTTGGATTATAGAGACTTGTGGGTGGATAATGCTTTTTATTTTTATGCAACATTTTTTCACAAGATGTATGCTGAAAAGTTAGAATTAAAAGTTCTGACAAAATCATCAAGGGTAGTTGTAACTACACGATATATGAAAGAATTACTTTTAAGAAGATATAAACTGTTAACTCATAATGATATTAGTATTATTTCACATGGATTTGATAAAGAAGATTTTGATGTTGAATATAAATCAAAAATAAATAATAATAAGTTTGTTATTACTCATAGTGGTTTATTCCCAGATGATTTAACTCCAAAATATTTTTTAAAAGCACTATCTAATTTCTTTAAAAAGAATCCAGAAGCAAAAAAAAATACTGAAGTTAGATTTATTGGATTAATGAGAAAAAATCATAATAGATATATTAAAAGATACAAATTAACTGACAATGTTTTACTTACTGGTTATATATCACATAAAGAGTCAGTCTCATACTTACTTGCATCTAATGTGCTTTGGATGATGATTACAAACAATGTTGCAACTCCATCTAGACTTTATGAATATATAGGAGCAAGAAAACCAATATTAATTAATGCACCTGAAGGAAATATAAAACAAACTGCAGTTGATTCAAATGCTGCAATAGCTACTGATGTAAAAAATATTAAATCTATAGAAGATGGAATAGCTAGATTTTATGAACTTTGGGTTAATAATTACTTACCTACAATTGAACAAGATTATGCAGAGAAATTTGAGAGAAAAAATTTAACTGAAGTTTTATCAAAAGAATTATCTTTAAGTGTTAAAATTTAAGATTATATTGTTTTCTGAATTTTCCGTAAATTGCAGCACTTTTATATAACAATACAATTAACTTTTTATAACTTTTAAGGTTTATAATGAACAACATCTTTAAAACAAGCATTTTAATGCTTTCTTTCTTAGCAATAATGCTAACATCTTGCGATACTGCAAGTACTCTTGTAGCAACAGATCCAACAATAAAAGGACTGGATGTTTATAATGCCAAAGCTGGTGAAGTAGTGACTATTTATGGTGAAGGATTCGGATCAGCAACTGATACTGGAATGCTTTATTTCGGTGATGTTAAAGCAACTATTGACATAGTAGATGGTTGGACTGATACTAAAATTAAAGTGAAAGTACCTGCAAGTTTCAAAAATGATACACTAATTTACATCCAAATTGTAAATGGTGCCAAAAAAACTACTAAATGGGATTTTTNNTGCGACTCCAAAAAACTTTGAAGCAACTTCGAAAGATAGTTCTTCTGTCCTTTTAGTTTGGGACAAATCACCAATGGATAAAGTAACAGGAAATACAAATGTTTTTGATCATTATCATTTAGTAATCAGAGATGATAAAGGTACTTCTATTTCAGGTGATAATTTAGAAGTACTTCCTGGAGTAACTTCTTACACAGTTAAGAATTTAAAAGCTGGTACTATATATGATTTCGAATTAAGAAATGGTTTCAAAAACGATACAATGTCAACTGCTAGTAGAATCAAATGGTCTCCTGCATTTAGATTTACTAATACTACAAATGGTGTAGCTATTAAATTATATGAAAGTGCTTCTAAAAATGGTTCGGGTCTTGATTTGTTCAACTCTGCTGGTGGTAGTTCTGATGTTCAAAATATTGCAAATAGTAACTTATGGAATCTTGGAATTAATACTAAAGGTGGTAAATTAGTTTTCGGTTCTGCATCTGATCTTGGTTATACTTATACTAAAACTCCACAAGATGCACAAGTGGCTTCCTCTTATTTTAGAGTTAATGCTCTTGATGAAGCGACTGATTCACAAGCCTTATCTATCACTGATAATGCATTTAAAGCGCAAAGTTATGATATATTAGGCGAACTTGAAACTGCTAGCCCAACTACTGGTTATGTATTTATCGTAAGAACAATGGAAACAGGTCAAACTACTTATAATTATGCAAAAGTATTTGTAAAAAGAACAGGTGGCAAAATCCTTCAAGGTACTGGTACAGATAGATATATTGAAGTTGAAGTTTCATACCAAACAAAAGCTGGCGTTCCTTACGCTAAAAAATAATTTTATATTAAATTTAAAGAGATAAAAATGAAAAAAATAACATTGATTGCATTATTGATTTTAGCTTTGGTATCAATATCCAATGCTGCAAACCCTAAATTTATTGGACAAGTTGCTGATTTATATAGCTTTTCACAAGGTAAATCAGAGAAATTAACTGTTGAATCTGCAAAAAAAATGCTTGAATTGGGTGCTCCAATTGTATTTGTTGCAAATAAAAAAGTTTACTTTGTTTACAATTCAGATGGTTCATACTCAGGGAAAAAATTATCTGCTCTTGCTGGCAAAGATAAAGTAACAGTAACTGGTAAATCAGTTAGTAAAAATGGTGTAAATGTAATTTATGCTGATAACATTGAATAGTATTTATATGTAGATTGAAATTATCAATGGCTTTCCAATTTATTGGTTAGCCATTTTTTTTATTTGCGGTACGAATATTTTTCAGTAACTGCAAAAGGTCGAATTAATCTAAAATCGCCAAAACCACTATTATCTGAGAAAATATATTCTTTGCTATTTGCATATAACCACCTCTCGTATCTAACACCAGTAGAAGAATTTATACTTGATTCAATATTGTTAGGTGGTCCAAATACAATATAAACAGAACCTTTATCAGTCATCCAACCATCTGAATATGAACGCATATTTTTATTTACATAGTTGACCCTTTTGAAATAATCATCAAAAGCTTCATTTCTATCAGTATTAGGAGTTGGGTCTAAATTTTTCCAAAATTGATCAAATCGCAATTGTTTCTCATCTTCATTTTTACCTTCTTCAATATAGTTTTGTTCTTTTGAACTAGCAACATATCTTAACTGTCTTATTGCCATATCCAAATCTTTACGAACTATACCATTAACTGTTAAAATTGATTTCATCAACCTTTGTGACATTGCTACAATATCATTTTCTCTAAATACAGAATCAGAACTTGATTTCAATGCAATAATCTTTAAGTTATAACTAGCACCAGCTTTATTTATGTTTGGGACTTTTAAAAACTGTTGAGATTTACCTTTCGGAATAGTTTTACTAACTCTATTTCCTGATGTTATTTGTTTATCCTCACTATCAGTAACTTCATAAATAAAATCTAGAACTTTAGGCTCATTTAGATTGTAAACTTCAAAAAAAGCAAAATAACCTTCAGTTAATGATCCAACATTATCAGATAGATGTGGAGTAATTTTGTATCTCCCATTTAATTCCTCAATTGAAGAAAGTATCATTAACCCACTAATAGATAGAGGAAACGATTGATAATCGAGTATATTTAATTGTCTAGTTCGTTCACCTTCATTTTTGCTATTTTCATCAGCAATTCTTATTTTAACTTTATAATTGCCTTGAGGTAGATGAACTTGAATAGTTGAGTAATCAAAATTACCGGAACCACCTTGTGATTCGAAATAATCTTTTTCTTGAATAAACTTTGTAACAGTTTTTTCTGATACTTTTTGGTTGTCCTTGTCATAAATATTTAAGTAAATTGTATATTTAGCAATATATTTATTATTTAAAAATTGGAATTCTAAATTTTGATATGGCAAAACTGTATAAATATCTATTCTTCCTTTTCCAATAGTATCAGATTTAAATACAATTGCATCTAGGTGAAAAGAAAGTGTATTCTCTTCAGATTTAAGATTAAATATACTTATTAATAAAAAAGTAAATAACAAGTAAATGCGTTTAAATTTCATATTAAAATATAGTGTTCATTTAAAGTTATATGAACGATTAACTTTCAAAAATGATATAAAATTTATACTACTATATTTATAAATAAATAAACTTTGAAAATCTAACCTAATTTAGCTAATTTAGTTTTGATTTATTGCTAAAAATACAAATTAATAATTAAGAAAGTAAAAGGTAAAAATGAGTTTAGAAATTGGCACAAAAGCACCAAATTTTGCATCAGATACAGATGGTGGTGGGAAATTAGTATTAAATGAACTCCAAGGATCTTGGGTAATTTTATACTTTTATCCAAAAGATGACACTTCAGGTTGTACTAAAGAAGCTTGTAGCTTAAATGACAATCTAGATGGTTTGACTAAATTGAATGCAATAGTAGTTGGAGTTAGTCCTGATTCTCCATCATCACACGACAAGTTTAAGGCAAAATATAATTTGAATTTCAAATTAGTTTCAGATGTAGATCATAAAATATCAGAGTCTTATAATGCTTGGGGAGAAAAATCTATGTATGGTAGAAAATATATGGGCATTATTCGTTCAACATTTTTGATTGATCCTAAAGGTGTAATCAAACATATTTTCTCAAAAGTAAATGTAAACGGACATACTGAAGAAATAATAAAAAAGTTGAATTCCTTAGCTAGTTTATAATAGAAAAAAGACAGGTTAAACATAAACCTGTCTTTTTGTTAATTCAAATATTAAGACAAAAGATATTCAGCTAACTTAATATCTTTAGGATCTGTGATTTTAATGTTATTAACCTCACCATCGACAATTTTAATCTTATATCCAAAAAATTCAACTACTGAAGCATCATCGGTTCCTTGGAAATTTGAATTTTTAGCACTTTCAAATGCACTTATCAAAGTATCACTCCAAAAACCTTGAGGAGTTTGTATTGCTCTTACTTTCTCTCTTTCTAGAGTTTTTATTGCCATTCCTTTAAAGTTTTGTTCTTTCAAAGTATCATTAATCATTACTCCAGGAACTACTGCACCATATTCTTCAGTTTCTTCAATAATTCTATTAATCAAATCATTAGTAACCAAAGGTCTTACAGCATCATGTACTAGAATAAAATCAGCATTTTTTGCTGTTTCAGTTCTAATTGCAGCAGCAACAGAATCTTGTCTAGTGATTCCACCAACTACAATATCTTTTACTTTTGAAAGTTTAAAATCTTCGATAAGTTTTTTTGCATGATTGTACCATTCACTATGTACAGCCACAATTATAGAGCTTACATTTTCATTATTAGCAAAAGCTTCAATAGATCGAACAATAACAGGTTTTCCACTTAACTCAAGAAATTGTTTAGGAGTAGCGTCTCCAAACCTTTTCCCAGTACCTCCAGCTACAATTACAGCAACACAATTCATATATTCTCAAAAAATAATAATTACAAAAATGCAAATTACGGAAAGTTTATATATTTTTAGTTAAGATACAAACTATTATTTTGATATAAACGAAAATTACTAGTAATTATGATAAAAAAAAGTGATTATATTTTCGTAAATTTACTTAAATTTATTAATCATTTTTGTTAAATAAAATAGAATATGGATATAAGATTATTATTTATTGGTGATATTGTAGGTGAAAATGGCTTAGCCTTTTTAATAGATACATTTCCAAAATTAAAAGAGAAGTACAATCCAAACTTTATAGTAACTAATGGGGAAAACATTTGGCAAGGTAAAGGTTTGAATGAAGAAGATGCTAAGTTACTTTTTAAATCTGATGTTGATGTAATTACAACTGGCAATCATATTTGGGAAAATTGGAAATCAAGACCATTACTTGCTTCAAATGACAGAGTGTTGAGACCAATGAATTATCCATCTGGGAATCCTGGAAAAGGCTCAGTTATTGTTGAGAAACATAATATTAAAATAGCTGTAGCTCAATTGCAGGGAAGAACTTTTTTGCAAACTATTGATTGTCCATTTCGTGCTGCAGATGCTTTTTTACATAACTTAGATGGTAAAGCTGATGTCATAATTATTGATTTTCATGCTGAAACAACTGCTGAGAAAATGGCTATGGGCTGGCATTTGGATGGTAGAGTTGCTGCAATGTTGGGCACTCATACACATGTACAAACTGCTGATGCTCAAATTCTTCCAAATGGTACTGCTTTCATTAGTGATGTTGGTATGACTGGACCTTATGATTCAGTACTTGGAATGAGAAAAGATATTGCTCTAAAAAGATATATTTTACAAACAGCTCATAAGTTTGAATTAGCTGAAAGTGATATGAAAGTAGCAGGTGCATATCTAGAAATCGACTCAAACACAGGGCAGGCTAATTATATAGAACCTTTTGTTTACCCTCAATTTAATACTAAAAGTGGAATCTAAATAAGAACAATTTACATTATATAAACTTTTTATATAAAATGCTATTTAGAAAGTAGAATTATGCTTAATTTTGTTACTAATATTCTTACAATTCTGAGGAAATATGTCTTATAAGATTGGTGTTATTGGAACTGGCTATGTTGGATTAGTTTCAGGAACAAGTTTTGCTGCTACAGGCAATGATGTTATTTGTGTTGATATTGATGAATCAAAAGTAGCATTGATGAAAGCCGGGAAAAGTCCTATTTACGAACCTGGATTAGAACATTTACTAATTAAAAACATAAAAGAAGACAGATTACACTTTACAACTGACCTTGAAAAAGCAGCATTGGAATGTGAAATAATATTTCTTTGTCTGCCTACTCCTCCTAATGAAGATGGTTCTGCTGATTTGCAACATGTATTAAAAGTTGCAAAAGATATAGCGAATATTTATAAAAACAAAGCTCACACAAACAAAAAAATTATTATTAATAAAAGTACAGTACCTGTTGGAACCGCAGATAGAGTCAAAGAAATTTTCAATGAAATACTACCAAACAATGACTTTATAAATATAGTTAGCAACCCTGAATTTTTAAGAGAAGGATTTGCTGTAGAAGATGCTTTAAAGCCAGAGAGAGTAGTTATTGGTACTGAAAGCGAGTTTGTTGCAAGTACTATGAAAGATTTGTATTCTCCTTTTTTGAGAAGCGGTAATCCAATTTTTATAATGGATATAAAAAGTGCTGAAGTTACTAAATATGCTGCAAATTCTTTCCTTGCTACTAAAATATCATTTATGAATGATTTGTCTCGTTACTGCGACGAAGTTGGTGCTGATATTGAAAAGATCAGAATGGGTATTGGCTCTGATACTAGAATTGGCAAAAGATTTCTATTTACTGGAATCGGTTATGGTGGATCTTGTTTCCCTAAAGATGTAAAAGCTCTTGCCTACTCGGCTCAAAGTGCTGGTACACCTCTGGCTATAATTGAAGCTGCTAAAAAAGTAAACCATTCTCAACTCGACTATTTTGTTAGTAAAATAATGAAAAAGTATAATAATAATGTTAAAGGATTGAAATTTGCACTTTGGGGTTTGGCTTTCAAGCCTGACACTGATGATGTTAGGGAAGCACCAGCATTTAGATTAATCGATATTTTATTAGAACAAGGAGCTAGTATTACAGTGTACGATCCTGAAGCTATGGCTAATACTAAAGAGATTTACGGAAGTAAAATCAATTATGCTGAAGGCGTGTATTTAAGCTTAGAAGGATGCGATGCTTTAATAATTGCTACTGAATGGAATGTATTTAGAAATCCTGATTTTGATAAAATCAAAAGTATATTGAAAACAAATATTATTTTTGATGGTAGAAATTTATTTGAACCTCAAGATATGAGAAATATTGGTATTGATTATTACTGTATTGGTAGAGGATACTAATCAATTCATATTATTAACTAATTTAATTAAAAACTATAACTTAAAATTTTTAGGTTATAGTTTTTTTTGTATTTCAAAGAGCAATTCTAAGAGACCTCACCCCAGCCCTTCTCCTTACTAAGGAGAGGGAATAAGAATGAATTAATTTTTTGGAAAAATTTTCCAAATAAGTTTTCCAAAGTTCGTTTTTTGTCAATTTTATTTTGTCATTTTGAGTAAAACGAAAAATCCAGAAGCACTTGGCTCCTCACAAGTTCGGAGTGACTGGAAATAGCATTTTTTTTTTCAAGCAACATAGCTAAGAGACCTCACCCCAGCCCTCTCCTTACTAAGGAGAGGGAGTAAAACCAAAGTTCGTTTTTTGTCCAGCCCTCTCCTTACTAAGGAGAGGGAGTAAAACCAAAGTTCGTTTTTTGTGAAATTACGCCTATATGTTTTTACGCTTCTTTTCATAAGCCAAATCATCTGCATCTAGCTCTTTATAAAATGCATCCCAATCTGGTTCTGGTTCTTTAAAATGGTTGATTATTTTCTCTTGTTGTTCGGATGTAATTTCTCTTGGAGTTAGTTCAGCTTTAATTTCTAATTCTGTAAAATTTGTATGTTCTTGTTCTAACTCTGATTCAAAACCTGCTATTTCTTCTGCTGAAAAACCATTAATGATATTTTCAAATTCTTGACCAAAATTTAGATTTTCAATTATTGGATTTAGATTTTTAATGTTAATACCAATTTCTAATAGTTTGTCATTTAATGTTTTTTGGTTGGAAGTGTAGTTTTTGACAAAGTGGTTGAAATTGTTAGCATATTGTAATATCTTGACTGGGTCTATTGAGATGCGTTGGGAGATTGAATTAAAATCTGTAGGCAAACAAGTAAGAACTACTGCAGTTATGCGTTCTAAAGCACAAGCCGAGTCAATGGGATTTTATAGTCTACTACATTTGTTAGGACTTCGTGGCTAGCAGTTAATCTTCTATTGTTCCAATTGAAACGTTTTGCTAAGTAGTATAATTTGCTCATACTTACTTTACCTTGAATTCTGGTATGAAGTGCTTTGATTGTACCATATTTCAAAAAAATTAGAAATAAGTCGTAGTTATCATCAGATTCATTTGATAACTGACAGATGTGGTTTGTAATAGGTTCCATTTTATTTTTCCTTATTTTTGTTAAAAGTTTAAAACGAAAATATGGGAAATGAAATTAACACAATGGAATCCATTTTAAAAGGATTTGCAAACGGTTTGCAAAGTAATTATGAATTATGAGTTATGAATTATGAATTGAAAGCTGTCTTAAATGACAGTTTTTTAAAGAAGAAAAACCACCTCCGTCAGTCTTAGACTGGCACCTCACGCCACACACAATAGTGTGGGAGGATAAATATAATACCCCGCCAAAGCTTGAAGCCAGCCACCCCTCTAAATCAGGCAAAGCCTGACTGACTAAAGTCAGTGAGAGGGGAATAAGAAATAAATATAATTGATAAACTAAACAAATTGCTGAGGTTGAAATATAAGGTTTGGATTTTGGGTAATTAGTTAATAAATTGAAAAAAAACGACGAGTAAAATTTAGTATTTTATTAATTTGCGTTAAATTTATTGAGAGTATGTAAACAAATGAGCTGGTGGCAATAATACATAACCGGACTTAAAAAGACAGAATATGAAATATGCATTGATACTTTTTACTTTACTGACATTTAAACTAAATGCACAAATCAACTTAAAATTTGACAAAAGATTTGTTGAATGTGAAGACAAATGGGTAGCATTTAGAATGAACGAAGACAGTACTTACTCTTTTGGTTTTATCTATATTGACGAAGAAGCAGGTTTGACTTTAAATATAGAAAGTGACTTTAAAATAAACACTGACAATACTCTAAAAGTTAAAAAACTAAATGAACCAAATATTAAAGTCAGATTAGAAGCGAATAATGTAAAAGTTGCATTATTACCTGAAAACACTTTTAAAGAACTTCAAATTCAGCCACAGCCAGAATGGTTAAAATTTTATAAAACTGACACAACTTCTGTAAAAAGATTATACAAATGGGGCTATATGTATAATGGTTGGAATGAATGTTCGAAAGCACTTACTTATTTAACAAAAGCAAGAGGAATTGACCCTAAATATGAAGGTCTAAATGTTGAACTTGCATTTTCTTATAATTGTTTAAAAGAATTTGGCAAGGCAGAACAAATCCTTGAAGATGAACTAAAATGGAATTCAACAAATGCTTACGTAAATAAAGAATATATCTATACTATTTCTAAAACTGAGAATATAGAAAAAGCAACAAAACAGTATTTTAAATCATTAGAAACAATTAAGGACAAAACTTATAATGCAGAAAATTGCTTTAATATTATGCAATTCTTTTACAACAAAAAGGACAAAATAAATTTCAACTTTTGGTATAAAGAACTAAACAAATGTTCTAATGAAAATAAAATGATTACAGAATACGCAGACAAAATGAATGAAGACATTAATAAGTAATAAAAATTATTTCCACTAACAGCACCTACAAGAAATTGACTGTTCAGTGCTCCGCAGACACATTTGAAGTCAGTCTAAGTTTGATTCACGAAAGTATATAAAATAAAAATTTATGACAAGACAGATGAAACAATAAAAATCATAGAGGAAAATGGATAAATCCATTTTTGTATCCATAATTAAAACATAGCCCACGATTTAAATCGTGGGCTATGATAATAAATAATAAAATTAAATGCACCTATCCCTTACTTAACAGTAGCAGTATTTAGTTTATACATTTCTAACCTTTTTCTTTTTAGTTAATCTCTTTTTCAATGGATTAATTTTAGAGAGTTTTGTTTTAATAGTTTCATTTACTTTTATAGTTTCTATTGTCTTTCTCTTAGCCTTTATTATTGCAATTTTAGGCTTTTTCTTTGGTTTTGATTTACTCTTTAATGGTTTAGGTGGGTTCTAAAATTTAAGTGTATGATATTCAAGGATTTATGCTTATATTTGTATAGTTAATTTAACAATACATATAATAAGATATAATGAGAGTAGGCAAATATAAATTATTAGGTAGAATGGGTTTTTTTGATA
>JAPLFM010000053.1 GCA_026390675.1 Candidatus Kapaibacterium sp.
AGCACAAATTCCAACTCCTAACCCAATTGTAAATGAAACAATTTTTAATTTTAGTTTAAGAAAAAAGCAAAACATTACATTATACATATCACCTTCAAAAAGTTTAAAGAAATCGAGTTTCAAGGATTTTGGAGTTAAAAACACATTTCAGTTTGGGGCAGATAGAATAATGATTATAAATAGTGATTTATTTGATGAAGGTATGCATTCCATATCATTTGATTTGAGAACTTTAAGTAATTCAAACATTCCAAATGGCTTATATAGATTATATCTAAAAACTGAAGACAATTATTATTGGCAAGATGTAATGATTTCTAAATAATGAATTAATTCAATTATAGGTTTAAGAAAACTAGAAACCATTTGGAAGAACAAGATAGACATATCAGAATTGGAATCTGAAGTATATTTTATTAAAGTAGGTCGCAAAGTCTTTATGTTTTTAAAATTGTAAAATTAATTTAAGTTGTATAAAACAAACATCAATATCCGAAATACTTATTATCAATTTTGATTTTAGATTTTTAAATTATTAATTGATTCAATTGATTTTTGGCATTAATTTTTCTATTGAATAAGTTTAATAATCCAGTAAATTTATTTAAAATGAAACTATTGAGAAGAATTATCTTCATTTTTATATGTATTTTGTCAATTTTAATTGTTTCTTGTAATAAAAATTCAAGTAATGGTAAAAATGATGAGGATTCATTACCTTCAATTGATTCTAATTATATTAAAAGACATCAAGATACAGTCAATTTTAAAAAGAAATCAGATGAGTTAGCTAATTTAGAAGAAATAAAATATATAAAAGTTATAGTTAATGGCGATTATTCAATAGCTAAATTGAAAGAAATGACCGAACCTGAAGGAAAAGATAGTTCAAAAAGAAAAATCTTAACTACTTTAAATAGAAAAGAATTCAAATTTATTAGAGCTGGGGATAGCCTTGTTGTACCGAATAAATTTATTAATAATCAACAATTATATTCTGTTTTCCCTCAGACTTATCAAGGAGCATTGCATATTAAAAAACTAATAATGGTTTCGAATGCAATGCAAGAATATGGTTGTTATGAATATGGTATATTGGTAAGAGCAGCAGCAGTGAACTCAGGAAAAGAAAAAACTCAAACTTATCCGGGTAGATATGCTTTAAATTGGAAGGCTTGGACAAAAACTTCTTCACTTGATTCTAGTTGGATTTTGCCTTATACATGGAACTTTCATAGACAAGCAGGAAATGCATTTCATCAATTTGAAATGCCAGGCAGACCTGTATCCCATTCCTGTTGTAGACAATTTTTAGATGATGCTAAATGGCTATTCAAATGGGGCAGAGGATCTAAATATGATTCACTTAAACACGATATTCCTTTGTCTGGAACACCAGTAGTTATAATTGATGTTTTCAATTATGCTAGGAAACGATATGGACCTTGGATTGACTTAAAAAGTAACAAAGAAGGAATTCTAAAATTGCCTGACAATCCTATGGCTGTTGAAGAAGCAATTATTCCATTAGGACAAATTCCTAAAGAAGCAAGAGGCTCATTAAGAAATTACAAACGCTATCTATATGGCGAAGACACTCTTCGTGCTAGAGGAGTGATAAGAGAAGGTGTAGAACTAATTTATACTGTAAACTTCAATGAAAAACGAAGAAATGATAAAGCCAAGAAGGCAAAAGAAGAAAAACTTAAACTAGAGCAAGATCATACAGCAACACCAAATTAGTATAAAAGCTACAAATCACCCATTTTAGGTCTTATAATAACATCTTCAATTGTAGCTTTGCTATTAATACAATTTAAAATAACATCTTTTGTAATTTGAGCAACTTCTTCTGCATCCATCATTCTATATTTATATTCTTCTAAATATTCTGAATCCCAAATCTCAGTAGCTGTAGCACCTGGGTATATATTAACAATATCTATATTGAATTTTCTAGTTTCTTCTCTTACCACATTCATCATAGCTTTAATTGCTGACTTACTTGCAGCATAAATTGAAGCATTTTTAAATGTTTTTTCAGATGCAATACTAAGTATATTAACTATCATTCCTTTATTCGCTTCAATAAAATCTTTAATAACTAATTGACTTGTTATAAAAGTACTTTTAGTATTAGTATTCATGATTTTATCATAATCGTGTAAAGTTGATTCTCTAAATGGTTTGAAAAGACCTAATCCAGTATTATTAACTAATACATTAATTTTGCCAAAATCATTTTTAATTTTTTCATAAATAGAAAAAATTTGTTCTGGAATTTCAAAATCAACTTGGTAATATTTAATATTATCATTTTTGACATTTTCAAAACCAAAATGTGTAATCAAATCACTCACGTCAATTACAGAACGTCCACAAATAGCAATCTTCGATTTACCAGCACTTGAAAGAGCTTTTGCTATTTCTAATCCAATTCCACGAGAAGAACCTGTTACCCATATTACATTATTTTCTATATTTTGCATAATTATTTTATAATAATTTGATGATTTAGTAGTTAATTAAGGAATTGATAAAACTATTTTAGATATAACGTAAACAATGAATACAAATTTGACTAAAAAGGATGAGATTTTAAACAAAATATTTTCTTTACATAAAAATGGAATTCTTCCTGGATTAGAAAGAACTTTGAAATTGTTAGAAAAACTGGACAACCCTCATCTTAAATTAAAATCTGTTCATGTTGCTGGGACCAATGGAAAAGGTTCAGTGTGTTCAGTATGTGCTTCTGTTCTTAAAGAAGCTGGTTTTAAAGTTGGATTATATACATCACCTCATATTTTTGAATTTAATGAAAGAATTAAAATTGGTGGGAAAAATATAAGTGACGAAGATTTAGTTTTATTAGCAACTCCTATTATTAAATTTGCTGAAGAAATTGGTGCAACTTTTTTTGAAATTACTACTGCTCTTGCATTTGACTATTTTGTAAAAAACAATATAGATATTGCTGTAATTGAAACAGGGTTGGGTGGTAGATATGATTCAACAAATGTTATTACTCCTCTTGTATCAGTTATTACACAAATCGATTTAGATCATACAGAATACTTAGGTGAGTCATTAGAAGAAATTGCTACTGAAAAAGCTGGTATAATTAAAAAGAATGTACCTGTAATTGTACTAGAAAACAAACCTAATTTAAAAAAAATATTTATCGAAAAAGCAACTCTTGAAAATGCTGAAATTAGATTTGTTGCTGACTATTGTAAGATTATATCTCTACAACAAAATCAAGATTTTACAATGACATTAAACCTTTCCATCAATAAAAAAATATATGAGAAGTTAAAACATAGATTGTCAGGTAAACATCAGATTCTTAATCTTTTAGTAGCAATTGAAGCTCTTGAAGAAATTAAAAGTCAGTTTAATTGGACTGATTTAAATTTGAAAAATGGATTAGTTAATATTCAATATAATACCGGACTTAGAGGAAGGATTGAAGTTTTAACCACAAATCCTTTATGGATAGCTGATGTAGGTCATAATCCTGCTGCTATAAAATTGTTAGTTGATACTATGCAAACTGTTTTTGGTAAAAACAGAAAATACAATTTCGTTTTTGCTGCAATGGCAGATAAAGATATCAATCAAATGCTTGCTTTAATCAAACCAATTTGTAATGAACTTATATTAACTAGACCTAAAATTGAAAGAGCTGACCAAATTGATAATATGAATGCAATAGCATTTGAATGGCAAAGTATAAAAGACCCAAGAGTAAATGGCGTTTATGTTTACAGACAAACTATGAACAAAGGTGATGCGAAGCAAGAGTATTACGATACGATAGATAACCGTTTTGCAACACATTATACTGACACAAAAATAGAACCAGATACGCAGTATAGCTATCATTTTAAAACATTCTCTAGCACTGCAGAATCTAAAAGAAGTAGCCCGACCCTTGTTAAATCATTACCAGTTTTAAGTTCGGTTTCGTGGATACATAGTATTCAAAATATGCCAAAAAGTGCGAAGATTATCTGGAGACCACATGAAAACAAGATTGTTAAAGCTTATATCATTGAACGAAGAACTTTAAAAGATAATGATTGGCAAAAAATAGCGACTGTTGAAGGAAGATTTAGTGCAGAGTATATTG
>JAPLFM010000135.1:0-29910 GCA_026390675.1 Candidatus Kapaibacterium sp.
ACTCAATTTAATGATATTTTATCTCTTTTCCTAATGTCTACTAAAATGGGGGAATATCAAAAAAAATATGAAATAAAAAAAACAAATTTCAAAGAAAGTATGATTGTAGAATTATTTCCATCTAAATCAATCCTTAATTTTAGACATAAACCCTATTTAGAGTAAATGTATTCCTCCTTTGAAGACGGTTCGTTTAATTCATCATAATATACTTTCTCAACCATATTTCCATTCTCATCATATTTATATTTATATTTACTGTGTATAGTGCTGTTGGACTCGTAAGAGATCTCTTCAATTAAATTCCCATTATCATAAGACTTTTGCTCAACTAAATGTCCTTTATTATCATAAGACAGTTGTTTAACTAAATTCCCATTATTATCATATTTATATGTAGATTTATCTATTAAATTCCCTTTATAATTAAAATACAGTTGCTCAACCAAATTTCCTTTTTTATCATATTTGTTTTTATATTTATATTTATATGGAATATCGCTGTAATAAAACTCTAAGAATTCAACTAAATTTCTTTTATTATCATATTTAAAGTTATATTTGGTTAGAAAAGCTCCATCGTCCAAGGAATATCTTACCTTCTCAACTTTCTTTCCATCCTCATTATATTTATAGGTGTGTTTGTCTTTTATTGAGCCATCTGAATCATAATATAGATACTCTATTTTAATCCCATTCTCATAACCATAATATTTATAAGTACTTTTCGATTGAATAGCTCCATTGGGTTTATAACTTACCGTCTCAATAATGCATTGTTTCTCATCATATTTAAAAGTCTCTTTAGTGTTAAAACCACCTTCGGAATTAGAACTTGCTTCTTCAACTACATTTCCATTTTCATCATATTTATACATTGTGCTTGCTTTTTTTGATTTATTATCTATTTCCCCAAACTTATAATCATAAGTGTATTTGATACATTTTCTAAATCCACCTTGTACCATGTCTGGTATGGTTCTATCAATATATGTTAGTTCTGGTGAAAATATAAATGTCTTTTCATTAGAATAAAGAAAGTTAGATGATAATAACAAAACCAATACTACAATTAAATTCTTTTTCATTTCTTTTCTCCAATTAATTAATTTTTTTCTTTGCTCTCTCAATCGTTTAGCGTAAGGATAAGACTTCTATTCATAGATACTTAAATCAATTTCAGAGGGTAAATCATCATTTAAATCAACTTGTCTTCCTTCATAAATGGTAACTTTGTCGCCATCAATCATTTTTGTAATTTTTTTCATATATTAAGCAAAATTATAGATAAATCATCACTATAAAGACTGCTCTAGCATCTAATATTTCAATGCCAATAAGCTTTTCACCTTTACCAATATTTAGTGCAATATCGTCATTGAGTTGTAAAGTACGACATTGATGCTCACCTTCGATTAGCTTAATATAAACCGCATCAACTTCTTTATCATAACTTATTTTCATATAATTAATCTAATTATCTAAAGTAATCAAACTCATTTTAAATCTTAATTTCAAACAAACGATTATAAAATTAAATTATTATATTAAGATAAATTTAAAACGAACATTAGCTAAGTATTTAATATTATTCTCCAAATACGTGAATTCTGCAACTTATTCCCTAAGTTCTGTAATATTCATCTATATTAATATTGTAATTTTGAATAGATGATAAATTATACTTGAGAACAAGAATTATCAATTATAAATACAAGAGAATAAAAAATGATACGGCAAAAAGTGAGTTTATTTCCAGTGCTTATTTTGGGCATGGGAATTTCGAACATCGTCTGGTTTGAAATATATAAAACGTTTAAGCCGAAAGTACTTATATGACAGTAACATCTTCATCAATAATAAAAAAATTGCTACTAATATTTCTTATTACTGCAGGATTATTCATAGCTCGCGATTTCCTTATACCGTTAACGATTGGAGCTCTATTGGCTACATTATTTTTGCCACTGAGCAAGATATTAGAAAAATGGAAATTACCCAAAATAGTAGCTTTACTAATTTGCTTATTTCTGTTGCTTTTGTTTTTTGCCACGATAGGTGCGTTGATAGGCTGGCAGATTCTCGAACTGGCAAATGACGTCGATATGCTAAAGCAAAAATCCATTCAGGCGCTCGCGTCAATTCAAGGATATATTCTCAATCATGCCGGCGTATCTGTGGATAAGCAGGTTCAGTTTCTAATTGACCAGCAACAATTCGCGCTTGGATTAATTCAAGGAATGGCAGGCTCTCTAACGTCGAGTTTTGCATTTTTTGCGTTAATTATAGTCTATTTTGTATTTCTACTCTCTTATCGCGACCATATAAAACAATTCTTCCTGAAACTATCTTCGCCCGCGCAAAGAGAAGAAATGGAAAAAGTCGTTGGCGGAGTCGTAAATGTTTCGCAAAAGTATTTTCTTGGACTTTCCAAAATGATTCTTGCTTTATGGATAATGTATGGCATCGGTTTTTCGGCATTAGGAGTTAAAAACGCCGTTTTCTTTGCAATTCTATGCGGTATATTAGAACTCGCGCCATACATTGGAAATATTATCGGAGTAACGATTACAGTATTATTCTCAGTAGCTCAAGGAGCGAGCTTTCCAACTCTATTAGGCATTGTTGGTCTTTACGTCGTGATACAATTAATTCAAGGTTGGGCGATAGAACCTTTTATCGTTGGCTCGCAAGTAAAGGTTAATCCATTATTCACAATCGTAGCGCTAATTATAGGTGAATTATTGTGGGGTTTGCCGGGAATATTTCTTGCGATTCCATTAGTTGCAATGGTTAAAATCGTATGCGACCATGTAGAATCATTAAAGCCGTACGGATTTCTTATAGGCGAAATTAAGGAACGAAAGAAGTAGAGATTGGACGATTTGAAATATGTGAATTCTTCAACTTATTCCCAAAGTTCTGCAATATTCATTTATGTTAATTTTTTAATTTTGAGAAATAAACAAAAAAAAGCCTACTTTGTTTGAGTAGGCTTTAAATTATCAGATTGTATTTAATAATTAAAGTTTAAATTTAATTGGAATAGCAATCCATACCGCAACAGTAGTTTTGCTTTGAATTGCTGGACTAAAGCCTTTAAAATTAAAAATAGCTTTTTCAGCAGCTTCATTCAAGTATTTATTTTCAGTTGATAGAATTCTTGTTTTTAATACTTTTCCATCTTTACCAATTAAAGCTTGTACTACTACTTGACCTTGAATGCCAGCCTTTCTAGCAGTTTCAGGATAAACTACACTCATTTGTAATTCTTCATATTGATTTTCAATTGAAGCAATATCAGGTGCTTTCGGGTCAATTTTATCATCATCAATTGGTGTATACTTTCCAGCTACTTCAACAGACTTGAAATCAGCCAATTTAGGTTCATTATTCAATTGAGATTGTGGAAGCTTTGGCTCACTAAATTTTATTATATCCAATGGTATTGTATTAGGAGGTAAAACTCTAGGTACTATTACTATGTGTTCTTTAACAAAATACATAGCAAACATAACACTAAGCATTATTAACAAAGCTACGAAATAACCTCTTATCGTAGATTTATTAATGTATTTTTTAATTTCAATGGCTCCATATTCGGAACTGTTTAAGATAATAACAGATGAACGTTTCATAACATAACTCCTAAGATTTAATTAATACATTCTTTTTATATGCTTAGAATAAGTTTATTGAGTTTTGTACTATTCTCTCATATATATAGATGCTTTAATTAGTCAAAAGGTTACACTTTTTTTGTAAATAATTTAAAAATTATTAAGATAGTTTTGAATGTTATAGAAAAAACAGTATTTAAACTCGAAATTACCTATAAATAGGGTTAGTTTGCTTTTCATACATCAAATCTTTTAATTGGGATGCTTTAATTCCGAACCTTAGATAAAATCCTTGATTGCTACCAATTGGGTACCACCTAAATGTTAAATCATAACAATCCAAATCTTTGGATATATTAACAGAAGTATTTGTAAGACGAGTATTTACTATATCATATCCAGCATTTGCTCCAACTTTCCAAGTTTTGGTTAAACTAAATGTAAAGTCAGTCAATATGCTAAAAGATCTTGTAATATAATCAAGTAAAGGTTGACTATATGAAAAATTTGCAGAAACATTTAAATTCCAAGGAATTTGAATATCTGAGTAACCGGGTGAATTCTCTCCAAAATAATCAGGCTCTTGATAGCTATAATCTAATCTTTGTCTAAACCTTTCACCTAATTCTGAAGAATCTCGTTTTGAAGGTTGATTAGTTTGATTATTTGGAGCAGTTCCAATTCCTTGATTATTAAATGAAGTACCAATATTAAAATTAATATCAGTTAGCCTAAGCAATCCTTTTCCTGATTCTAAAAGAGTTTTATTAATATTTCTGTTTTTGTAATTTCCAGAACTTGTTTGTTCTGAAATTTCATCATAAAATTTAAAATTTGCACTTCCACCAAAATTAACTAATGGGACTGCCGGAGTGCGAAAACTAAAACTAAGTGGGCTCATTCTAAATGAATCCAAAACAAAATTATATGCTCCATTAAAGTCTAATTGAAGTAATTCTAAATTCTTATCAGCAATCGTATCGCCTTGAGCTATTTTCATCTCTACCCTATTTCTAAATCCATAAGTCAATGATTGACCTTTGCTTTGAGATGAATGGGATCCTCCTTCATTTATAAATCTACTATAAGAAAAAGATTTTTTCTGTTTTTCATCAATATAGGTAGAATAATAATTATTATTATCTGAAAAATTAGGATCAAACCTATATCCAAAACTTGGTTCAACTGTATGCCTTATTGCATTTATTCCTAACACTTTAGGTTTTGCCATACCATAAAATCTTGTAGTTAATGATACCCCATAATTATACCAATATTCTGGAAACACCCCATATTCATAACTATCATTGAACCTACTATTCAATGTATCATAAGTTCTATTTGAAATTCTTCTAAAAAACAAATTTCCATTAATAGAATAAGATGGTGTAACATTAAACATCCATATTTTAGGAAAACTATAACTAAAATTCGGACTTATGGCGATGAAGTTTTTTTGAGTTTTAGTAAAACCTGTATCAATTCTTGATGAATTATCAAGGTATCTAGTATTTACAATATCATAACTTTTATCAAAATTTAAATTCCAATTTAACCTACCACTAATTACAAAGTCTTTTTCAAATATTTGAGCAATTTTAATGTTAGGGACATTGAAATTAGTTGTTAAACCTTGTCTATAAGAATTATTAATAATGTTTTGTTCTCTTGAATAAGCAATTGAAAGTGAATTTCCATTATCCCAATTTGAAGAATAAGAAGCATTTGAAGTAATTGACTGTTTTACACGTTCATTTATGTTTGATGAAGTATTTTGATTGAAATTTGCTGATGAAAAATCCATATTTGATGTTATTCTATCAGTTGGACTTAAAATATGATCATGGTTAAATCTAATCTTATAAGCATCAGAAAACTGTTCTTCAGGATTAAAACGTGTCTTACCATAAGATAAGTCAATACTTCCATTAAATACATCTTTTAATACCCAATTACTATGATTTTTAAATAAGTACCCGCCTTTAGTATAAATACTAGCCGTGAGTTGTGAATCAAAGTATTCCGATGCAGCCCAGTAAAATCCAAGATTTTCATATATTACTCCCCTGTTTTTTGTAACTCCATAAGTTGGAACAATCAATCCTGACTTTCTTCCAGAAGAAGTAGGAAAATATAGCCCAATTGGAAGAGCAAAAATAGGTAAATCTTCAACATAAAAAATAATTGGATCTAGAAATATCTTATCTTGAGCTATTAATTTCATTTGAGGTGAACCAAAGTAATAATGAGGATGTGGTGCTGAACAAGTTGTATAATATCCATTTTTAATAAAAAGTTCATTTTGTGAAACTCTTTTGATTTTATCTCCAAAGAAAAAACCATTAGATAGCTCAGTTTCACCAAACTTAATAATACCTTTGTTTGTTTTAAAATTAAATTTAATTTTTTCACCTACATAATCAGTACCAGATTCTTTAAACTTAGGAAACCCAAAACTTTTATTTTCATTTTTAGAACCATAAGCTTCCATAATAGAAGAATTAAAATCAATATCAATATTTTCAGCATCTAAATTTTGAGTTTTATAATTCAGTTTTGATGTTCCTCTGAGTTTCATTAATTTTGATTTTAAATTTAATGTAACTGTATCTCTAGAGGTATAAAATATTGTAGTATCAATTCCTGTACTACTTGTTTTTTTCAATTTTGTAGAATCAGTTACAAATTTTGAAAGTGAGTCTTTAGTAATAGTTCATATGAATATTATTTTAATCAAATCAATCTAAAATAATTTTTTCAGCTGATGAAGGAATAGAAAATGAAAATGGAGCCTCGATTATTGGATTAATTTTAACTTCATCAAAATCAAATGAAATTTCTCCTTCTAATGCTGGAAACTGAAACACTATTTTTGTAGCAAATTCTTGATTGTCAAAAGGTTTGTATTCTTTAAAAAAGACATTTGTTACTAAAGTACCATCAATGTTTTTTTGTTGATATTGAAGCATTTTATTTTCTGAAATAGATAATACAACAAATTCAGCAGTTTCATTTCCTTTCTTATTTTTATAGATGATTTCATTTTTGGATTCATCTTTTTTAAAAAATGTAAATTTAGATAAGTAGCCGGGTATTTCAGATTTGATTATTAATTTAATAAAATCTGAATAATTTAAATTAAGTTTTGCAATTTTATAAAGGTTCTCCATTGAAGGCTTACCAATATATCCTTTATTTTCAAACATATTATAAAATATGAATTTATTAGGATTTGAATACAGTTTTGCTACATTGATTCCAAATGCTGCATAGATATTCATTTGAAGTGAATCTTCTTGAGAAATTTTCAAATTAACATTTGCACTTAAGTTGTTATCTTTAAATGAAGTAGTAATACCAGAAATAATTTCAATGTTATTAATACCTTGATGATATTTTAATAGATTAATATTAGCTTGTTTTGATTGTTTAGTACTTGAACAAGAAATAACAATTAAACAGATGCTGAAGAATAGAAGATAGTTCTTTGTGTTTTTGATTTTCATTTTGATTTTTGGTTTAGTTTAATTTGGAATTTACGAAAAAATAAATATAATTTTTTATAGAACGTCAAATCTATTATTATTCACATAAAGTAAAACATTAAAATGATATATGTTACAAAGCGAGTTGAATTTTCTGCATCTCATAGACTTTTTAATCCATTGTTTGATGAAAATAAGAATAATGAAATCTTTGACAAATGTAATAACATTAACGGACATGGGCACAATTATGTTTTAGATGTTACAGTTGCTGGGATTCCAGACCCTGAAACAGGTTATGTAATTGATTTGAAATTATTAAAAAAAATAATAAACGAAGAGTTAATTGTTTATGTAGATCATAAACATTTAAACTTTGATGTAGATTTTTTAGAAGGAATAATTCCAACTGCAGAACATTTAGCTGTACTTTTTTGGCAAAAATTGGAAATTAAAATTAAAAATGGAAAATTACATAAAATAGTAATCTATGAAACTGCAAATAGTTTCGTAGAATATTATGGTGAGCCAATTGAAATTAAAGTTTATAACTAGAGAAAACAATAAAATGAAAAATGAAATTGAAGAATCAATAACAACAAATAAAATGAATAATATAAATTCAAGTGATTTTGATGTAGAAGTTGATGAATTTGAACAACATAGAATTGAGTATCACAATACAAATCTTTTTGGAGAAAGTTTGTATGATTCTAATGGGAACAAACCTATTAGCGATGAAGAAAAACTATTAATGACTGAAAGACTTGAAAAAAAATATGAAGAAATATTAGATATTTTAAGAATAAATAGAAACGATCCAAATAGCTCTAATACTCCGCACAGAGTAGCTAAAATGATGGTAAATGAATTATTGATAGGTAGATATACTTTACCCCCAAAGCTAACTGTGTTCCCTAATAGAAAAAATGTTAATGAATTAATAATTTCAAAAGGTATTACTGTTATGTCAATGTGTTCTCATCATTGGCAACCTATTTCTGGTACTGTTTCAATTGGATACATCCCAGGCAAGTATATAATTGGTTTGTCCAAGCTTACTAGAATTACCGAATGGTTTTGCCGTAGAGCTCAAATTCAAGAAGAATTAGGTGAACAAATTGCTAATTATTTAGAGGATTTGTTGAAACCTAAAGCTTTAGGTGTTGTTATAAGTTCTAAACACTATTGTATGATTGCGAGAGGTGTAAAAGGTGATGAAGCAAAATCAGCTATGGTTACATCTGTTATGAGAGGTCATTTACTTAGAGAGTTAAATTTAAGACAAGAATTTTTAAAATTAATAAATGATTAAGAGATCATTACCTGATTTTAGTCTAGAAAAAGAATATTCAAGTGAATATAATATTATAGTTGGTGTAGATGAAGTAGGTCGTGGATGTTTGGCTGGACCAGTATTTGCTGCAGTTGCATATTTAAAAGATGAAGAGCTTTATTTAAGTTTTGGGATTAATGATTCAAAATTATTGACAAAAAACAAAAGAGAAGCTATTTATAAGCAATTTATTGAACTTAATACAGTATTTGAATATTCAAGTATTGATGCAGATGAAATAGACAAAATCAATATTTTGCAAGCTTCTAAAAAAGCAATGATTGAATCTATAAATAAATTAAAAATTAAACCAGATTTTATATTGGTTGATGGAAATCAGAGATTAAATATAGATATTAATCAGAAAACAATAATTAAAGGCGATAGTAAATCTTTGTCAATTGCTAGTGCTTCAATAATTGCAAAATTTCTTAGAGATGAATATATGTCAAACATTGTTCATGCTAAGTATCCACAATATGGTTTTGATAGACATAAAGGATATGCTACAAAAGAACATTTTAAGGCTTTAGAAAAATATGGCGAAACTGAGTTTCATAGAAAAACATTTTTACGAAAATTTTACATTAAACAAATTTCATTGTTTTAATTTCTTTTCTGCATTTATAGTTATTATTATGTTAACTTCTTGTGAAGAATCTACCCAAGTTTCCAAACCATTACTTAATTTTTACGAATCTGTACCAATTTTTAAAATTGAACCCGAAGTAGATTGGTCTTTTGTAACTGGAAGAGTAATATTTTTAGAAAAAACAGTTTATAATGATTCAAACAAAACAGAAAATACAAAAAAAGAAGTGAATGGTATGTTATATACTGATGTTGCTAATTATGTAGATGGTGGTGGATTAAAAGTAAATAAAAAATGGGTTAAACTTAAAAGTGTAGAATCTATTTATGGATATAAGGATCCAGTAAATGAATTGTTTTCTTTTGGTAAAGCTTATAATGATACAATGAGTATTTTATATGATGGCTTTGATATTCCGGTTTCATTGACTGGTAATAAAAATTTTGAAGCTTTTAGTTTGAATGTAAAATCCCCTCAAAAGAAATTAACACTTATTCAACCTATTTCAGAAAGTGAAATTAATATTGGAAATGACTATAAAGTAAAATGGAATAGTGGCAATGACACTAACGCAAATGTTAGAATAGTAATATCAAACGGTATCAATAAAGAGCTAACATATTATGGTAAGGACAAAGGAGAACATATAATTCTTAAAACTTATTTGGACTATCTTGGAATTGGCAAATTTAATATTGAAATAATTTCTGGTAATTATGCAATTACTAAACTTAGTACTGGTTTCTATGCAATCGCTATTGTAGGAAGTAGTTACAAAACTGTTTTTTATTTAAAGTAACTTAGATAAAATAATATCAGAAAGTTTTGTACTTTCACCTTTACCTTCTTGAATGTATTCATAATTCAATTTAGAGATTTTAGTTAAAAATTCACCATTTGAAAGTAATTTATCCATTGTTTTGCTTAAACTCTCTTCACTTTCAACACTCATGAAAGATTCTCTTTTAAACATTTCAACAGCATCTGGAGAATTTCTAAATTTAGGACCTGAAATTACAGGAATGCCATAACCAGCTGGTTCAGTAACAGAATGTACACCTGCTCCAAAACCTCCACCAATATAAGCAATATCTGCATTAGCATAAAGTTGTAATAGTTTTCCAATCGAATCCACAATGACAATTTTGTTTTCAACTTCCTTATTAACATTTTGTGGATTGTTGAAATTTATGCTTGAAAGTAAAATATAATTCTCAATTTTTAGTATTAAATCTGATAAGTGTTCTTTAGTTGGTTCATGTGGCACTAAAATGAGTTGAATTTCAAATTTACCTTTTAATTTTTCATAAGTATGAATCAAGATATCTTCGTCAGTACCCCAAGTGCTTCCAGCTACAATTACTTTTTTGTTACCAAAAATTTCTTTTGAAAAAATTGGATCTAATTTAGATTCATTTACCTTTTGAATTATTCTATCGTTTCTTGTATCAAAAGATTGAATAACTTCACTTGTAAGTTCTAAAGATTTGAAAAAATTGTATTGCTCTAAATTAACTGCATAAATTTCATTAATCAAATTTAAATTGCTGGTATATAGAGCTTTAAGTATATTACTTTCTGTTAATAATTTTGAGTTTGATTTAGTAGCACAAATAAGTAAAGACTCTATGTTTTTACTTTTCAATTCAAGTAAATGGTTCCTCCAAATATCATATCTTACGAATATTGCTATCGATGGATTAATTCTGTTTATAAAAAATTTTGATTTGGATTTAGTATCAATTGGCATATAAAGTACAGCATCTGCATAAGGATAATTCTTTTGATTGTTAAATCCAGAAGGAGAAAAAAATGAAATAATTATATTGAAATTATCTGATGAAGCTTTTATTTGTTCAATAATTGGTTTTGCTTGTTCAAATTCTCCCATAGATGAAGAATGGAACCAAATATTTTTTTTTGATTTGTCTAATTTATTTAAAGAATCTAATGAACTTAACCAATTTCTTTCTTTATCAGCTAGTTTCTTATCAAAAAGAACAATTATTTTTACTATAATATTTGCTGGAATAATAAAAAGGAAGTTGTAAAAAAAGTTTAGCATTTATTGTCACTTAAATTAAAATTATACACATGAACTAAATTTATTTATTATTATATAAATATAGAACTTACTAATTGCTTCCATCTTTATTTTTTTGATTTGCTAAGATTTTTTTATATTGTTGATTTAATAAAAATTCAGAACTTATCAAAATTAGTTTGTCTTTTGAAACTTCATATTTTAACATATCTTCATAAGAATAAAACCTTTTTAAAATCTCCTTTTTTAAAAGCTCAGAAATTTCATTTTTATTTAAATCCAATTGAATTTTTCTTTCTTTATTTAAACTTACTTCTAAAGCATCTAATTCCAATAAAGTTTCTTCAGTGTATTTCCTATTTTGTGCCAATAACTTGATTTCACTAAGTTTTTTCATTTCAGAAGATTGATAATTATACTTCTTATTAGATACATAGTTTGAAAAATCAATTAAAATTGCTTTATCAACTTTAAAATTATTCTGTATATTTTGTAGTTTACCAGAATAATGGTTGGCGAAACTAAAAATAGCATTTGAAAAAACAAGTTCTTTAGAAAATTCTGAAATCTTTTCTTCAATAATTATTGAATCTGGAGTAATGCCTTTAGATTCTAAAACTTTCCTACCATTTTTTGTTGAAAAATTATTTGTTTTTTTATATTCAACTATTTTATTTTTATCATTATCTTCGTAATTTAATCTTTGAATACACCTTCCTGAAGGAGTATAATATTTGGCTGTTGTTAATTTTAGTTCGTTTTTATAAGGTAATTCTACAATAGTTTGAACTAATCCTTTTCCAAAAGATCTATTGCCTAAAACAATTGCTCTATCCATGTCTTGCAATGCACCTGCAACTATTTCACTTGCACTTGCTGACCCTTCATTAATAAGAACAGTTAAGGGAGTATTTGGAAAAATTGGAAGATTTTGAGAAAAGTAATTGTAATTTCTGTTTCCATTTTTTCCTTTTGTTGAAACTATTAATGTTCCTTGAGGCAGAAATAGTTCGCAAATTCTAACAGCAGCATCCAAAAGCCCTCCTGGATTATCTCTTAAGTCAAGAATTATTCCACTAATCTTTCTATGCTTAGTCAAAGAAACTAATGAATTTTTTACTTCTTGTGCTGATTCGTTTGAAAACCTTTCTAATTTAACATACGCAATACTATCGTTTATTATTTCTGAATAAGTAACGGATTTTAGAGAAATCAGATCTCTTTTTATTTTAAAGTCTAAAGTATCTTTAATTCCATCTCTTATAATTTTAAAATCTACTAATGCACCAGGAGTACCTTTAGTAAAATTTTTTAACAAGTCATTTCCTAAATTAAGAACAACAGTGGTATCTAATTTAAAAATTTTGTCTCCAATTCTAAGTCCTGCTTTTTGAGCAGGAAAGCCAGTTTGCAAACCAGTAATTACATTCATATTATCAATTTGTGAAATTGACAATCCAAATCCTGTATATTTCCCAGTAGTAATAACTTCAATTTCATCAGTTTCATTTGATTCTATAAAAACTGTATAAGGATCTAAATTTTTCAACATTCCTTCTATTCCATTTTGCAACAAGATATCTGGACTAATATCATTTACATAATTAGATGAAAGTTCTTTAAAAACTGCACCAAATATTTCGAAATTTTTATTGATTTTAAAATAATTGTCGTCATTAAATGCTGTGATAGCAATTGAAACAATGATTATAAAAACTAATAATGTTACTTTTATTACTTTACTTTTCATTTATTTATTTAAATGTTCAAACAAATACGCTTTTAAATTTTCTACACTCAATCTATCTTGCTTCATTGAATCTCTATGACGAACAGTAACAGTATTTTCTGAAACAGATTCCCCATCAATTGTTATACAGAATGGAGTACCTACTTCATCTTGTCTACGATATCTTCTACCAATTGCACCAGAAGTGTCATATTCTACTTTAAATGATTTCTGTAAGTCTTTGTAAATTAAAGTAGCTAACTCTGGCATACCGTCTTTATTTACTAAAGGAAATACTGCTGCTTTTATAGGTGCAAGAGCATTTGTAAATCTCATTACTACTCTAGTATCCTCTTTGCCATTTTCATCAACTAATTTTTCTTCATCATAACAATTACAAAGCAAAGCCATTACTCCACGAGATACTCCACCAGATGTTTCAATAACATAAGGGACAAATCTTTCTTGATTTACTGTGTCAACATATTCCATTTTTTTACCTGAAAACTCTTGATGTGCTTTCAAGTCAAAATCTGTTCTAGAATGAATACCTTCTATTTCTCCAAAACCAAATGGGAATTCAAACTCAATATCGGCAGCATTATCTGCATAATGAGCTAACTTTTCATGTTTTTTAAATTTTAATTTTTCTTTTTTAAAACCAAGATTTTCATACCATCTCATTCTTTCATTTTTCCAGTATTCAAATTGCTCAACTTCATTTCCCGGTTTAATAAAATATTGCATTTCCATTTGCTCAAATTCACGTGTACGAAAAAGGAAATTCTTTGTATTTATTTCATTTCTAAAAGCTTTACCAATTTGAGCAATACCAAAAGGAACTTTTTGACGTGCAGATTCCATTACATTTTTGAAATTAACGAATATACCTTGAGCTGTTTCTGGGCGAAGAAAAACAATACTTGATTCATCTTCAATTGGTCCAACAAAAGTTTTAAACATTAAGTTAAAATTACGTACCTCTGTCCAATCCTTTGTCCCAGAAATTGGGTCTGGAATTTCGTAATTCATTATAATATTATAATAGTCTTCGTTTTTTTGTACCTTGATAAGTTCTGTTTCAATCTCCAATGCTAAGGCTTCTTTCTTTTTATTTTTAAGTTTTTCTATAAACTCTTCTATCAAATTATCAGCTCTATGTCTTGATTTACTTGTTTTGTTATCAATCATAGGGTCGCTAAACTGTTTTGTATGTCCACTTGCTTCCCAAGTGCGGGGATGCATCAATATTGAAGCGTCTAACCCTTCTATATTATCTCTATAAGTCATTTCTTTCCACCACGCTTCTTTATAATTTCTTAGAAGCTCCACACCAAGAGGACCAAAATCCCAACAACCATTCAGTCCACCATAAATCTCAGATGATTGAAAAACAAAACCTTTTCTTTTTGCTAAAGAGATAATTGTATCTAGTTTAAACATATATAATAACCTAATTCAATTTAATTGTAATACTTAATACGCAAATTTAACAAAGATTTTCAGTTGATTAAAGATATTTTCTTAAACATAAAATAATTATGCTTATTTTTGAAGATAATTAAATTGAAAATTGTAACAAAACTTGGACAAATCAAATGGAAAATTCTGAATTAGTAGTAAAAGATAGCTATGGAAAAGTATTACAAACTGGTGATACTGTAATGCTTACAAAAGATTTAAAAGTAAAAGGATCTTCCGTTAATTTGAAACAAGGAACGGTTATAAAAAAAATTAGACTAACTGATAGCACCGAAGAAGTAGATTGTAAAGTTGACGGAATGAATATCGTTTTAAGAACTGAATTTTTGAAAAAGAAATAAAACTTAGTTTTATTTTCTTGAAACTTGAGTCATTATCTTTGTAAATCTGATTCTATTATATCTTTGGGCAAGTATGCAAGGCAAATTAGCTAATATTGCATAAATTATCATTATATAGCCTACCCATTCATAATTCCAGATAAAGAAGATTGGAGAGAAGAGAATTACTACCCAATGTACTAATTCTGCTCTACACACTTCAATAATGAATCTATCTAAATATTCATTATCAAGGCTTGTCATTCGTTTTTTTTCAAATCCATCTTTGAAAAGTTTAGAGCCATCAGGTAAATATTCTTTCCATTTTTTAATTTTAAATCTTGATTCATACAATTTACCCCCCAATTCCCAATTCCTTTCTTTAAAGAGCCAAGACTTAGTATTAATAAATCTTATCGGTAACAAAGTGCCAACATAGGCTACGGATAAATGAATGATAAGCCACATTAGTATATCAATTATTATAATCAATATTTTGGGAAGTTCTATAAACATTTATACTTCTCTTGATTTCCAGTTAGTTTTTTTATTAAACACTTTATTAAAAGTTGATTTTGAAAAAACTAAACAAAAATATACTAAATGAATTGGAAATAAAATTGAGCTTATTAATCTAAACGAACCAATTCTTCTTAACATCCAATGAACTTGGAAAGCAAAAACAACATATAAAGTTAGCCATAAATATAGATTTTGCATATCAATGAAACTTTTAATAAGTAAAATTGAAATGATAAATCCACCTGAAATCCAAAGAATTATATTCAATAATGATTGTAGAGGAATTTGTACAGCTCCAGAAGCAAATGCTTTTTGCCAGCCTAAAGTTAAATCTTTCAGACCATTTTGATACATTCTGTATGTCAAAGCACCCTTTCCACCAAGACAAACTAAATCTATGTTCTCTTTTTGGAATTTTTCAGCCATAAACATATTTTCTAATATCTTATCTTTGACTGATTCATGTCCTTGAATCCTATAATAATTCTCTTTACTAACTATTAAAGAAGGTCCGAAAAGTCCTGCAGGTATGGCTTTAGAGTTTGGAGTAAAAGCATTCATTGAGCCAACCATTATCAAATTAAAGATTGCAGACATTTCTTCATAAATTTCTTGAACTTTATGAAATGGAGCAATTGACATTGCAATATTTCTATTATCTTGGGATTCTTTTAAAAAAGTGTCAATAACTTTCTTTAATCCCCCACTTTCAATTGTAATATCTGAATCTAAGAATATAAACACATCTCCTTTTACATTTTTCGCACCTTGAAAACAAGCCCAGGGTTTTCCAAGCCAACCATTGGGAAGAGTATTATTATCTATTACTTTAGCTCCTTTTTCTAAAGCAATTTCTTTAGTTTTATCAGTTGAGGAGTCATTTACAACAATTATTTCTAAAGGTTTGATTGATTGATTATTGATTGAATCAAGCAATATTCCAATATTATGCTCTTCATTTCTTGCAGGAATAATTATAGAAAAATTTGGATAGCTTTTATTTTCATAGTCATTACAATGTGGTATTTTATACATAAAATAGAACCCACTTAGCCAGCAAATTAAAGCTATTAGTAATAAAATTATTGAAGCTAAATCCAAAATTATCCTTTTTCGTTTTTAATAATCAATTTACATACATTTTGACCACAAAGAAGTACCATAGGCATTCCTCCACCAGGATTTACTGAACCACCAGTAAAATATAGGTTACTATATTTAGAGCTTTGTTTAGGTGCCTTAAACCCAAAATTCTTTCTTAAGTCAGAAACAACTCCATAAATTGAACCTTTATTGGAATTATACATTTTTTGAATGTCAATTGGAGTAAGAAAATGCTCATAAACAATATGTTTTCTAAGGTCAGTTAGTCCAACTCTTTCAAGTTTATCGAGTACAATTTCTTTACACTTTACATAATCTTCGTGAGTCAAAGGATTTTTTTCATCAATATATGGAATATGGGGTAATATTTTTAGTCCTGAACATCCTTCTGGAGCAACTGAAGGATCTGATTTTGAAGCATCAACTAAATAAATAGTAGGATCATCTGGTAATAATTTGTCTTTAAATACCCTATTAAAATGGTCTTCTTGGTGATTTGAAAATATAAAATTATGATGTGCTAGCTGTGGATATTGAATATCCAAACCAATATCAATAACTAATCCCGAACAAGAAGGCTCAAATTTATCAAGTTTTTTCATAAATGACTTATCTTCATTCAAAAGCTTTTTATATGCTGGAATTACTTCCATATTTGAAACTATTATATCAGCTTTATGAATTTCTCCGTTTACTTCAATACCAGTAACTTTATTATTTTCTGAAATCATTTGGCTAACTTCACTATTGAAATGAACTTTAATACCAAGTTCACCCATATACTTTTTAAAGCCAAGTGCAATATTATACATACCACCTGGCACATACCAAAGATCATATCTAAATTGAATAGTAGGCATTAGATTCATAAATCCAGGTGCTTGATATGCTGAAGAACCTACATATTTTATAAAATAGTCCATAATATCTACTAAATATGGATTTTTCATATATTTAGCTGCACTTCTATGCATTGTTCGGAACATATCAATTTTGAATACAGCAGATAAATCATAAAACTTCATAAAATCAGTAGTATTATCCAATCCATTATCAAAATAACCTTTAGCTAAAATATCATATTGCTTTTCGGAGTAATCAAGGAAATTTTTAAATTCTTTATATGTGTTTGGTCCAAACTTCTTAAGTTCTTTTTTCATTTCTTCCATATCTGGATGTAGGTCTATGACAGTTCCATCTTCAAAAAAGTTTCTCCAGTGAGGACGTACCTTTTCAATTTTGATGTAATCATCCATATTTTTGCCTGAAGCTTCAAAAAGGCTTCTGAAATATTGTGGTAAAGTTAGAATAGAAGGACCCAAATCAAAAGTATATCCTTTCTCTTTGATGAGGTTTAGTTTACCACCAATCTTTTCGTTTTTTTCAAATATTTCAACATCATAACCATTAATTTTGAGCATAATAGCTGCTGAAATACCACCAAGACCTGCACCGATTACTATAACTTTCTTTTTCATTATAAGATTTGAATTAATTAATATAAAAACTTAAATGCTTTTTTGATAGTTTCTAAACTTGTTTTATAAGGAGGATATGAGATTTTTGCATCAAAAACAAAGCTCTTTTTTAATACCGATTTTCTATGAGAAAATGTTTCAAAACTCGCTTTTCCTTTGTATTTACCAATACCACTATACCCTACACCACCAAAAGATAATGTATTTGAAACCATTGTATGAATAGTACCATTAATACAAACTTGACCTGATGAAGTTTGTTGAATAATCATATCTTGTTTTACTTTATCATTTGTAAATAAATACAAACTCAATGGCTTATGCAATTTATTTATTTTTTCAATTTCGCTTTCCAAATTAACATAAGTGAAAATCGGCAAAATAGGACCAAAAATTTCATCAGTCAATATTTTAGAATTTGATTTTATGTTTCGCATTAATGTTGGTGAGATAAAAAGAGATTTTTTTTTATTTTTACCACCATAAATTACTTCACCATCATTCAAAAGGCTATTCAACCTATCAAAATGTTTTTCATTGATAATGTGCGAAATGTCACTATCTGAATTTATATCTTCACCATGAAATTCATTTATAGTTTTTATCAGTGCTTGAACAAATTTATCTTTTATAGAATGATGTACTAATAAATAATCAGGAGATATACAAGTTTGACCAGCATTGAAAAATTTTCCCCAAACTATTCGTTTTGCAGTTACTTCAAAGTCAATGTCTGTATCAATAATACAAGGATTTTTTCCACCAAGCTCAAGTGAAACAGGAATTAGATATTTGCTCGCTGATTTCATAATTTCTTTACCTACCTCAGAATTGCCAGTAAAGAAAATGTAATCAATCTTTTCACTAATCAAATTTTGTGTTACTTCTGCACCACCTTCAATTGCAGATATGTACTGTTCATCAAAATTATCATAAATTAATTGTGCAATTAAGTTTGAAGTATTTTTAGAAACTTCAGATGGTTTTAATATTACGCAATTACCAGCAGCAATTGCACCAATTAGTGGTGTAAAAAGCAAAGCAAAAGGGTAATTCCAAGGGCTGATAATCAAAACAGTACCAAGTGGCTCTGAATAAATATAACTCTTTGCTGGTTGATTCATCAAAGATGTTCTTACTCTTTTAGACTTCATCCAGCATTTAAGGTGTTTGATTGTATAATTAATCTCATTAATTACATAAGCTATTTCACTTGTATAAGATTCAATTTGACCTTTATGCAAATCTTCATAAAGTGCTTTGAAAATCTTACTTTCATTTTCAATGATAATATTTTTAAGCAATTTCAGAACTGCAATTCTATGTCTATAATCCTTAGTAAATCCAGAACGAAAGAACTCTTTTTGTTTCTCTTGTAGTATATTTAATTGTTCTTTGTTCATATCTTAAATTGATTTATAAAGTTCTAGGACTACAAACCTTCTTTTTCCATAATTAAAGTAGCTGATATTCTACCACTTTCAAAAATTGTAGGGAGTCCACTACCAGGATGTGTACCACCACCAACCAAATAACAATTTTTAAACTCTTCAAACTCATTATGTGGCCTATTATAAAGCATTTGTCCCATATTATGACTTAAGTTAAATGTAGCTCCATTGTAAATATCCATTTTATGTTGCCAGTCCAATGGAGTTATCATTCTCATTTCTTCAATATGATTTCGTAAATCATTCATTCCAGCTTTAGATTCGAGCAAATCTAAAATTCTTTCTTTGAAACTTGCTTTTTCATTTTCCCAATCAATTCCACCACTTGTATTACCAATTGGTACAAGTACATAAATACTTGATTTACCCTCCGGTGCAAGTGATTTGTCAATCAAACTTGGATTATGGACATAAAATGAAACATCATCTGGAATTATATTATTACTAATAATTTCATCTACATTTTTTCTGTAGTCATCAGCAAAGAAAATATTATGGTGATTGAGTTTGTCATATACTTTATTTATACCCAAATAAAGCATAAAAGTTGAGCAAGAATATTTCATTTTGGATATTTTGGTATCAGTATATTTTTTTCTATCCTTCTTCTCAACCAAATTAACCATAGCGTGAGCAAAATCAGCATTTACTACAACATAATCTGCTCTAACTTCGCTTCCATCATCCATTAATATACCATTTGCTTTGCCATCTTCAATTATAAGTTTTTTGACTGAACTCGAAAGATAAATTTTTCCACCTTCTTCTTCAACCACGTTTGCCATAGCTTTAGATATTTTATTTAAGCCACCCATAACATGAAAAATGCCACCATTGTGCTCGCTATAAGAAATCATACTAAACAATCCAGGAGCAACCCAAGGAGACATACCAATATATTTGGCTTGAAATGTAAAACAAGTAATTAAATCTTTATCATCAAAATATCTACTTAATACTTCAAAAATACTTAAATGTGCATCTAAATAAGGAACTGCTTTTACCAAATCCCATCTTAAGAAATCAGTTATTTTGCCGTAAGGTTTTTTCAAACAAGGCATTAGCATATCATATTTTACTTGCTCTTTTTCTACATATTTCAAATAACCTTCGGAGCTACCTGGAAAAACTCTTTCGATTTCCTCAACCATTTTTTTACGATTGATAGTAGGGAAAAACTCTTTATCTTTAAATTTCAAACGATACATTGGATCAAGTGCTTTCACTTCTATATAATCATCCATATTCCTATCACAAAGTTCAAATATTTCTTCCAAAACATCTTTCATTAGGAAAAAAGTTGGTCCAATATCGAACTTATACTCACTGGCTTGGATAAATCCATTTCTTCCACCAACAATATCTTTCTTTTCAAAGATATGAACATCAAATCCATTTTTTGCTAGTAACATTCCAGCAGATAACCCACCTGGTCCAGCGCCTACAATAATAACTTTTTTCTTTGACATTACTTAATTAACCATATTAATTTTCAAATTTAATAATTTTTGATTGAGCACAACTTTTGCTTTATCAAAAGATGGAGGACCGAAAAATCCTTTAGCATCATTTGTACAACCTAATCCTTCATTAGGTATATGAATCCAATTAAAATCTAATTTACTATTATTGTTTTCATCGTGATGCACTGTAATAGCATAATTTCCATAAGGTAAATCTTTAAATTCAAAATCAACTTTATTATTAACAATTGGCACAATAAACTTCATCAAAGCTTGATCTTTTTTATTTGGGAACGCTTTTTTTTCATTTTCGGAAAAAATCAATATTCTAGCCATTCCATTGTTATTTTCAAATCCTAATACTTCAATTTTAATATTTCCCTTTTCATTTTCAGCAATTGCATTATTTACAAAAAATAAAATTATAAGGAAAACAAACAAATTTCTATAAATATACTTCATCAATTCATTTCCAAGATTGCAATTAAAACAACAGCGAACACAGATTAAAATAATATTATAAAAACGCTTATATAGATTCAATATTGCTATAAATAATATTAATATTCATGATATAATTGCCAAGACCATATAATTGTGTAAAAGCTAAAGTTCGTATTAATTTAAAATTTATAAATGTCGCTACCCTATTTATTTTTGTAGAAATTTGTAAACATAGTGTGGATAGTATTGGAAAACTTAAACAATTCTTTATTTTAGGATTTGTATATATTTGCAACCCAATATAAAATCAATTACAAGAATATGAGTGAAGCACAACGAAATTTTAATTTCGATAAAAACAAAGTAATAAATAAAAACGATACTGATTTTTTTAAAAAATTAGGTTCTAAAATACCACCTCACAATATTGAAGCAGAAATTTCAGTACTTGGTGCTATGATGCTTAGTAAAGAAGGTATATCAAAAATAGTTGGAATTATATCTGAAGAAAGTTTTTATCTGGAAACACATAAAATTATTTTTAGATCTATGATAGCTATGGATGAGGCTTCAAAAAATGTTGATATTCTAACTTTAGCAGATTACCTAAGATCTACTGATAACCTAAGTGTAGTTGGTGGAGCTGAATATTTAGCTTTTTTAAATAATAGTACACCTACAGCCGCCAATATAGAACAGTATTCATTAATTGTTCAAGAAAAATTTTTAAAAAGAAGCTTAATAACAATTGCTGGCGAAGTTCTAAACAATGCTTATGATGAAACTAAAGATGCAATTGAAGAAATTGACAAAGCTGAACAAGAAATTTTTCACTTAGCCGAAAAAAGATTTATAAAAGGCTATAAGAATATGAAAAGCTTGGTAATGTCAACATTTACTCAAATTGAAGAACTCTCTTCAAGAGATAAAAGTAAACTTAGTGGAGTTCCAACAGGTATTACTAAATTAGATAATATGCTTGGAGGATTCCAAAAATCAGATTTAGTTATTATTGCTGCAAGACCATCAATGGGTAAAACTGCACTTGCTATGACTTTTGCTAGAAATGCAGCAATGCAGTTTAATAAACCTGTAGCTGTGTTTTCGATTGAAATGGCTTCAAATCAACTCGTAACTAGACTTCTTTCAGCAGAAGCAAAAATTAATCAACAAAAGCTTAGAACAGGTCATATCAATAGCCAAGAAATGAAAAATTTAATCAAAGCCTGTGGGTCTTTACAAGAAGCTCCACTATTTATTGATGATACTTCAATGCTTTCTATCTTAGAATTTAGAGCTAAATGTAGAAGATTAAAAACTGAACATAAAATTGAAATGGTAATAGTAGATTATCTTCAATTAATGCACGCTCCAAAATCTGATAATAGAGAAAGGGAAATAGCAATTATTTCTTCTACTTTAAAACAAGTTGCTAAAGAATTAGAAATTCCTGTAATTGCTTTGGCTCAATTAAATAGATCTGTTGATGGTAGAACAGACAAACGACCTATGTTATCTGATTTAAGAGAATCTGGATCAATTGAGCAAGATGCCGATGTAGTAATGTTTGTAAATAGACCTGAAGTCTATGGTCAAAAGTTTTGGGATAAAGAAAATACAATGCCTACTGAAAATACCGCTGAAATTATTATTGGTAAACAAAGAAACGGACCAATTGGTGATGTAAAAGTAACATTTTTAAAAGATTTTGCTAGATTTGAAAATCATATTGATAGCAGTGAAATGCCTGAAAATTTAAGTAGAAATCTTGATGCTTATTCTAAAGATGAACCAGCTTTTTAACTTATTAATTTTAAAATTAGTAAATAATATCAAAGTCATAATTTATTAATTTTTTTTTTATTATATTTACATATTATCAATACTAAAAGTAGGAAAACAAAATGAAATATAATAATATACTTGTACCTAACGACTTTTCAGAAGGTTCTGAAAATGCTCTGACAGCAGCAATTGATTTTGCTAATGTAACTAAAGCTACGATACATATCGTTCACGTTATTACTCCAGTCTCATACCCCACTGGGTTTGAAATGGCTGCTAGTGCTGCAGAATTTGAAAAAGAATTAGCAGAAATTTCAAATACTAAACTAAATGAGATTGAATTAAGATTAAAAAAATTAAACTTAAATTGTAAAGTTGAAATTCTGTTTGGGAATACTTATAGCAAACTTATTGATTACAGTGAAATTAACAATATAGATTTGATTTGCATTGCTACTCATGGATCTGGTGGAATTGAACATTTTATTTTTGGAAGCACTACTGAAAAAATTCTTAGAAAAGCACACTGTCCTGTTTATGTAGTTAGATTTTATAATAATTAAGAGAAAATTCAAATGGCAATTATTAAGACTGATCAATTAGTAACTTTAGACAACCATATTAATAATGAAGAGTTTAAGCATCCTGGAGCTTCTGGAGAGTTTACAGGATTATTACACAATCTAACATTTGCAATTAAAATAATTTCAAGAGATGTAAGAAGAGCTGGACTAAATGATGTTTTAGGAATGACTGAAGATACAAATGTTCATGGTGAACAAGTTAAAAGACTTGATGAACATGCAAATGAAACAATTATTCGCATTATGCAAAATAGTGGTAGAATAGCTGTTATGGCTTCTGAAGAAAATGAAGAGATTATTACTGTTCCTGAAAACCGTAAAAGAGGAAAATACGTTTTAGTGTTTGATCCATTAGATGGTTCATCTAATATTGACGTAAATGTTACAATCGGAACTATTTTTGGAATTTACAAGAAAATTACTGATACTGGTGGTGTTGAAGATGTATTACAAAGTGGTTATGAACAAGTAGGTGCTGGTTATGCACTATATGGTAGTAGCACTATATTTACCTACTCAACAGGTAAAGGTGTAAATATGTTTGCTTATGACCCTACTGTTGGAGAGTTTTTATTAATTAATGAAAATGTTCAAATCCCTCAAAAAAGTACTTATTATAGTGTTAATGAAGGTAACTACAACAAATGGAGTTCAGGTATGCAGAGTTTTGTTGATTATTTAAAAATAATCGACAAAGATTCTGGAAGACCTTATACTCAAAGATATATTGGAACTGGCATAGCAGACATTCATCGTACATTATTATATGGTGGGATTTTCCTATATCCTTCAGATATGAACCATAAAAATGGTAAACTTAGACTAGTTTATGAAGCCAATCCATTAGCTTTTTTAATTGAACAAGCTGGTGGTAGAGCTACAGATGGGAAAAACAGAATATTAGAACTAAAACCTAAAAATTTTCATGAAAGAACACCTTTATTCCTTGGAAGTATTAACGATGTATTGAAATTGGAAGAATTTTTAGCAAATGAAAATAAATAACAAATATGAATTTTGCATCTAAATTATTAAACTAATTAAAAATATTTATTTTAAAAATTATGAAAAATGAAGATTTTTTAGCTTTTGTTATTGAAGAAAAAAATGGAATTTTCATTCGTTCATTCCAAAAAAGAAAAATCTCAGACCTACCTGTTGGAGATGTTTTAATTAGAGTTCACTATTCAACTCTTAATTACAAAGATGGTCTTTCTGCAAGAGGACATAAGGGTATAACCAAAAACTATCCTCATACACCAGGTGTTGATGCTGCTGGTTTGGTTGAATACTCAACTAATTCTAAATTCAAAATCGGTGATGAAGTTATGCTAACAGGCTATGATTTAGGAATGAATACTAGTGGAGGGTTTGCTGAATTCATATCAGTACCCGCTAATTGGGTTCTTCATTTACCTTCAGGAATGGATTTGCGTACATCAATGATATATGGTACTGCTGGAATTACAGCTGCTATATGTATTAATGAAATCGAATCAAGAAAAATAAAACCAAAAGATGGGAATGCTTTAGTTACTGGCTCGACAGGTGGAGTTGGATTTATAGCAGTTGGTATGTTAGCAAATTTAGGGTATAATGTAATCGCTTCAACTGGCAAATTAGATAAAACTAATATGCTAAAAAATTTAGGTGCAAAAGAAGTAATATCTAGAGATGAAGTAAATGATAAATCTAACAAACCTTTACTTTCTAAAAGATGGGTAGCAGCAATAGATACAGTTGGAGGAAATACTTTATCTACTGTCATTCGATCAACTGAACATCATGGAGCTATTTGTACTTTAGGCTTGGTAGAGTCTGATAAATTTGATATTACAGTTTACCCTTTTATATTAAGAGGAATAGCTTTAATTGGAATTGATTCAGCTGAAAAAAATATTGAACTTAAAACAGAACTTTGGCAAAGAATTAATTCAGATTTGAAAATATCAAATATTGAAAATTATGTGAGAGAAGTTTCATTACTTGATATAAATCAAGAGATTGACTTAATTCTTCAAGGCAAGCAATTTGGTAAAATCTTGATTAATTGCATGGATTTGTAAATGAAACTTTTACTTGCTTCAAATAATAAACATAAATTAAAAGAACTATTAATAATTTTAAAGAATACAAACCTCAGTAACATTGAAATTATAACTCCTATTATTTTAAATTCAAATATTGAAGTAGATGAAACTGGATCTACTTTTGAAGAAAATGCAAAATTAAAAGCTATAGCATTTTATAACAATTTTAAAATTCCTACAATAGCAGATGATTCTGGACTTGAAATTGAAGCTTTAAATAATAGACCAGGTGTATTTTCAGCTAGATATTCGGGCAATTATGGTGATGATAAAGCTAATAGATTAAAGTCTTTAACTGATTTAGCTAATAATACTAATAGGAATGCACAGTTTAGAACAGTAATTTGTTTTTATAATGGAAAAGACATAGTTTACTTCAATGGTATATGTAAAGGACAGATTTCAAATATAGAAAAGGGATTAAATGGTTTTGGATATGACTCAATTTTTATTCCAAATAATTATACTCAAACTTTTGCAGAACTTGACGATAATATAAAAAACAAAATAAGTCATAGGGCAATTGCTATTGAAAAATTTACATTTTGGTTAAAAAGTAACAATTCCTCATTATAGTTATACAAGTAAACAATAACTATGTATAAAATTTGTCATTGAAATAAAAAATCCACATTGTATGAAATTTTGTTTTTATTTATATTTATTTCTTATAACTTCAACTTTTTCATATTCAAATGATGAAATAAGGTTTAATCTATTTTGTTCAAATGATACTATTTCTAAGTTTGAACCAGAAAATGAAGTATTATCAAAATCAAAACCTTTATTGAGAGATACTGGATTGTTTATTATGAAAAAAAATCCAACTTCAGCTCTTTGGAGGTCTATAATCCCAGGGTGGGGACAATTTTATAATGAACAATATTGGAAAGCACCTATTTTTTTAGGTTCAGCAGTAACATTAGCTGGATTTATTGTTTATAATAATAATAGTTATAATCAATATAAGAATGAAACGATTAACTTACTTAATCCTGAAAACAAAGTTGAAAGAATTTCTTCTAAAAATTCAAAAGGTGACTTTTTTAAACTAGATAATTATGCACCTGAAGCATATCAACTTCAGTTAGCTAAATTAAAAAAAGAATTTTACAGAGATCAAAGAGATTTAATGTCCTTTTACTTAATTGCTGTTTATATACTATCTGCTGTTGACGCATATACTGGAGCACATTTATATGATTTTAATGTTGAAGAAAACATAGCAATTTCAATTAAACCAAATACTTACGGTAGTGCAAGTATAACATTTGCATTAAAAATAAAATAAACAGAACAACTTTTTTTGACTTAATTTAATAATTTTAAAAATAATTGACTAGAATTCACGTTTTAACACAATTATAAAAATCAAAACCTCTGAGACTAAATGAGAATAACCAAACAATATACGAATAGAGAAAGTCAATCCTTAGATAAATATTTACAAGAAATTGGTAGAGTTGAGCTTTTAAATGGTGATGATGAAATAGAGCTTGCCAAAGCAATAAAACGTGGTGGGTTTGAAAGTGTTAGAGCTTTAGAGAAATTAGTTAAAGCAAACTTAAGGTTCGTAGTTTCTGTTGCTAAACAATATCAAAATCAAGGATTGTCGCTTGGTGATCTAATTAATGAAGGTAATTTGGGGTTGATTAAAGCAGCTAAACGTTTTGATGAAACTCGTGGTTTCAAATTTATTTCTTATGCTGTTTGGTGGATTCGCCAGTCAATTCTTCAGGCTTTGGCTGAACAATCTCGTATTGTTCGTTTGCCTCTAAATAGAGTTGGTGCATTAAATAAAATTGGTAAAAAGTTTTCTGAACTTGAGCAAGAATTCGAACGTGAACCTACAGCTGCAGAGCTTGCTGATCAATTAGGAATGAGTGTTTCCGAAATATCAGAAACAATTAAAATATCTGGTCGTCACTTATCAGTAGATGCACCTTTTGTGCAAGGTGAAGATAACAGGCTTTTAGATGTTTTACCAAATGAAATGCAACCACCACCTGATTCTGAATTAATGAGAGAATCATTAAGATTGGAAGTTCAACAAGTTTTGACTACCCTATCTACTCGTGAATCAGAAGTTATTAAATTGTATTTTGGATTAGATTGTACTAGTTTAACTTTAGAAGAAATTGGTGAAAAATTTAATTTAACTAGAGAAAGAGTTAGACAAATTAAAGAAAAAGCAATAAGAAGATTGAGACATGCTTCTCGATCAAAAGCACTAAGATCTTTCTTAGGATAATTTACTTGAATATATGATTTACCCAACTTCAATAAGTTGGGTATTTGTTTTAAATATTAAGAGATCTATAAAATGCCAATCAATGAAATCCCTGTTTTTAATAAAACTAATAGAAATAACCCTATGATGCTTTCAACTGCTGGCAAAAGACCAGAATGGTTAAAAGTAAGAGCACCAGGTGGAGAAACTTATTCTAAATTAAAAACTATGATGAGATCAAAATCTCTTCATACAGTTTGCGAAGAAGCTCATTGCCCTAATATGGGTGAATGTTGGGGAGCTGGAACTGCAACTTTTATGATACTTGGAGATACTTGCACTAGATCTTGTTCTTTTTGTGCTATCAAAACAGGAAGACCAGGAGCTATTAATAAAGATGAACCTATGGATGTTGCTAAATCTGTTTTAGAAATGGGTTTAAAACATGCAGTTATTACTTCTGTTAATAGAGACGAACTTAAAGATCAAGGTTCAATTATTTGGGCTGAAACAATTTTAGCTATTAAGGAACTAAGTCCAAGCACTACAATAGAAGTTTTAATCCCTGATTTTAAAGGTGATAGAGAATGCTTACAAAGAGTAATTGATGCTAAACCTAATGTTATAAGTCATAATATGGAAACTGTGCCTAGGCTCTATAAAAGAGTAAGACCTCAAGCCAGATATCAACGTTCATTAGATGTTTTGGATTATATTTTCAGCCAAGGTATTAGATCAAAAACTGGTATAATGGTTGGAATTGGTGAAAATGATGATGAAGTCTATAATTTAATGCAAGATTTAGTTGATATTAAGCTTAATGTTTTCACTATTGGGCAATATCTTCAACCTACTATTGCACATTCTGCTGTAGAAAGATTTGTTCATCCAGATGTTTTTGCTGAATACAAAAGAATTGGTGAAGAAATGGGAATTGAACACGTTGAAAGTGGTCCATTAGTTCGTTCTTCTTATCATGCAGAACGCCACGTTTAATAGTAAAAATCAAATCAATACAAGCAAAAAAGACGAGTTATAATCTCGTCTTTTTTATTTGTAAATCAATTGTAATTAAGTTTATGACTGTATATCTTTCTTATTGAAGTAATAAAAAGTAATTGAATTTAGAACTAAAATATGCCCTAAAAGAACCCAGATAGATAAAATTATTTCGGGCTTATCAAAAGGGAATTCAAAAAATAATTTCCAATTTTGTAAATAGGTTGTGAATAAAAATGGTTGTAATCCATTGAAAAAACTTCCTCCTAAAACATTTAAAATAGAAAAAACAATAAGTAATCCCATAGTTGAAATAATAGGACCTATTGAATTTTCAACAAATGCTGAAAATAAAAATGAGAATGAGAAGCCTACACTCATACTTAAAAAAGCAAATGCAAATGCAAATGCAAATCTCCAAAGAACATCATTTGCTAGAAGTATTGTGATTGTAAAAGATGAAACAACAATCATTTCGCCAGTGCCAAATATCAAAAGACTTAATCCAAGACTAAGAATTGCCATAAATAAAATTAAAAAAAAAGTATATATCAATCCAGCTATAAACTTAGAAGAAACAACTTGTAAGCGAGAAACTGGGCGAATAAGTAAAAGTCTATATGTTCCAGCTGTAGCTTCACCTGCCAGCAAATCCCCTGCTACTAATGATATTAATATTGGTACTTGAATAATAAGAGTTTGCAGTATCACCCGAGTTACCATATAGCCATTTAACAAATTACCAGTAAAATTAAAACTACCTTTCAAGTTCTGTGTTGCAAGTTCAATATACTTCTGTCCTTCAAAGTGCATAGCCACTTGAATTAATGGTATAATTAATCCTAAAACAAGAAAGCCAATATAAGTACGCCATTTGCTAAATATTTTAAAAAGTTCAAGTCTGATTAAATTAAACAATTGATCCTCCAGAAGTAATATTTAAGAAATAATCTTCTAAAGAACGTATTGGAACTACTGAAACTATATCAATACTATTTTCAGTTAAATACTTGATTAATACAGCTGTTTCAAATTGTTCAAGCTCAAAACTAATTGTATTTACCAATGTAGAAAGTTTTTTCTTTTCCCATTGTGAATCACTAATTACTTTCAAAGCAGCTTCAATATTCTCAAATTCAAAAGTAACTTTTA
>JAPLFM010000135.1:29961-37977 GCA_026390675.1 Candidatus Kapaibacterium sp.
TCTTTCCATTATTGATAATAGCCATACTTGTAGCCATAGTTTCTACCTCCCTCAAAATATGAGAAGAAAGAAAAATAGTTTTACCCTCATTATTTGCCAAATGAATAAGCAAATCTTTAACTTCTTTCATCCCTTGTGGGTCTAGACCATTAGTTGGCTCGTCCAATATTATAAGTTCAGGATTGTGTATCAATGCTTGAGCTAGTCCAAGTCTTTGCTTCATTCCAAGTGAATAAGTTTTTACCTTGCTAAAAGCTCTATCAGCCAAGCCAACGGTTTCAAGCATTTTCATAATACTTTTTTTAGAAACATCAGCTCCAGAAATAGAACCGAAAAATTCGAGATTGCGATATGCAGATAAATACAAATAAAAATCTGGTTTTTCTACTAAAGCACCAATTTTAGGAAATACATTGCGTTCAGTTTTGCTTACTTTCTTACCAAAGAACTCAATGCTACCAGCACTTGGTTCGATTAGAGTTAGCATCATGCGAATTGTTGTGCTTTTGCCAGCACCATTAGGACCGAGGAAACCAAAGATTCCACCTTTATTTACTGTAAGGGATAAATCATCAACTGCTGTAAACTTGTTAAATCTTTTGGTTAAATTGATTATTTGAATTATATTTTCTTGGGGCATTTATCATTTTGGATTGTAATTATTAATTTACAGACGATAATAAATGAATAAATTGCTAAGGAGTAAAGTATGGATTGGGAAAATAATAACTGACATATTAAAAATTAATCAATTCTTTTGAGAATGTCTTCCCACTATTAATTTTTTCAATAGCAGAATCAAGTCTATATTCATTTCTTTTTGATGAAAGCTTGAAATTAGTATAGGTTTCAAATTGCAAAGAAAATTTAATTATGGTTCTAATTTAACATCTTGATTTAGATTTTCTTCTTTAATATTATAGATTAAATATCTTTTAAGAATCTTAAAAGAATTTTGTTGAGAATTATTTATAGATTTCTCAAAATAATTACCATAATAAATTGATACTAAATCACCACCAATATAATTAATATCTTTTGGATGCCAGTTATCCAAATATATTTCATAATTTTGAACGTAATTAACCNNNCATAATTTGTTTTTTTGATACTTTGTTAGTATTTGCATTATAAGAATAAAAGCTATAATCTGTATCAAAAACTATTAAATATTGATTGTTTAAAATCCTAAAATCATAAATGCTTTCTAATTTGTAACAGGTAAATCTCTAAATTTATTACTATCTGAATCAAAATCTTTATAAACTATATAATAATTATTTTCCTGGTAATAGTATGTAAATGGCTGATAAATTCCAAAAGTATCATTAAGTTCTGAATTTTTATAATTTAAACAATAAATCTTGTTTTTGTTTACTTCACTAACAGTTCCACTTTCCTTTGAAATTAAAATACTATCTATAATGTTATTTTTTATTGATTTATATATCAACTGTTCATATTTAAATTCATTTTGGTTTTGTATAATATAATTTAAATTTAGAATTGAATATTCTAACAATTTTAAAACTTCAATTGGTTTAAATATATATCTTTCTAATCGAATCATTATAACCGAATTTTCAAAAGCAATTAGTGAATAACATTCGTTAAATCCATCAAAATAACCCAATTCATTTTTGTTATAATATCTATTATTCCCATTTTCAAAAGAAATGAAAGTTGAATTATCATTATATCCAATTATATAACTATGTGTAAAATCTAAAAGTATTGAATCTTGATAATTTAAAACATTTCTTAATGAATCTGCAAGTTTTCCAATTATCATTCCTTTATTAATTTCTTCATATTCATAACCTGTTAAAAATCTTACTTTTACTTTTCCAAAAGTTTTGATAGTATAAAAATTAGTATGAGCATTCAAAATATTTTGAATGTTAAATATCAAAATAAAATATAGAAAAAAAATAAATATAGGTTTCTTCATTTTTATAGTTCTTTTTCATTAAGCATACATCAATCTTCCTTTTGGATTAGGTATCTCCTTTCCAAGTTCATAAGCTGTTTTAATCTACTTATAGATTAATATCTCTATATTTTAAAGTGCTTCAAAACGAGAATTCCCATCTGCCATTCAGCCTGCTAATTCTGGCACTTCAGATATAAAACAATTATCTACTTCACTCCAATAAATTATAATTTCATATTTATAAATTTTGAATTACCATTTTCTATTTATTTTGTAATAATCAAATTTGCTATCATTTGATATTATTATTAAATTATTAGAAATTGCTTGAGATATTATCATTCTATCAAATGGGTCTTGATGAAAAAATTCTAATTGTAATAAGGTTTCAAAATCATTTTTTGTAAATTGTATCAAATTAATATTTATCATTTTTAAATCTTCATAAATCTCAGATATACTTTTTTTAAGATTTAACTTATTTATGCTTGCTTTAATAGTGATTTCCCATAAACTTGCTATACTAAAATATAATTCATTTTCAGGATTATCTATTATTCTAAAAGCATCCTCGCTTAAGTTTTTAATATCCTCTACATACCAAATATATGCATGAGTATCCAACAAATACTTCATTTTATATATTCCTTAAATTCAATTAATGGTTCATCAAAATCTTTACTCATGTTAAATTGTCCTTTTGACATACCTAAGCCACCTCTAGATTTTATAATACTATTATTATTATATGAGGTTTTTGATAATAAAAATTCAATAAAATCACTAACTTCTTGTTTGTAGGTTTCAGGAAGTTTCTCATAATGTTTAATTAATTCAATTGTTTGCATATTCTTATCCTTTTTTACAAAATTATAAAGTAAAATAGATTTTTCCTAATTATTTTTAAATATTACCATCTTCAATCATAGCTGTACCCCTATTACTAATACATCATCAGTTTGGTTATTTTCACCTTTCCATTTGTCAAATCTATTTTCTAATATTAGTTTTTGTTCACTTATATCTAATTTATGAATACTCAACAAAGTTTCTTTAAAATTTTTACTTTTAAATGTTTTGTCTAATTCACCACCAAATTGAGATTTATATCCATCTGAGAAAATATAAAAAACATCTCCTTTTTGGGTTTCAATTTCATTTTTTTGAAATGGAATTTCTTTTGAATGCATACCTATTGGATTCTTTGTTGCTTTTAATTCAATTAATTCATTGTTTCTAAACAAATAAAGCGGATTATAAGCTCCTGAAAATTGTAATTTTTGATTTTTCAAATCAATTAAGCAAAGTGCTATATCCATTCCATCATGAGGTGAATCTGAATGTACTTTTTGCTGAAGTGATTTTTTGATTTTATCTCTTAATAAATTTAATATATCATCAGTTGATTTGAATTTGTAATGAGCTATTATTTCATTTAAAAATGAGATCCCAAGCATACTCATAAATGCACCCGGCACTCCATGTCCAGTACAATCGGCAGCCGCAATCAAAATCATATCATTTTTAGAAGATGTTTCACTTAAAGTATTAATATGTGACATCCAATAAAAATCATCACTTACTATATCCCTTGGTTTGTATATTACAAAATGCTCAGGTAACTTTTCTTCTACTTGCCAACCAGAAGTTAACACAGCTTCTTGAATCCTTTGGGCATATTGAATACTTGAAGTAATTTGTTCATTTTGATCCATTATCACTTTCTTTTGATCAACCAAAACATCAAATTGTCTTAATAGCTCAGCTAATCTCTCATGATAAAGTTTCAAAGAATATTTTTGCCAACTTAAGTAAGATTCATTCCATTCTGCAACTTTCTCAAATGGAAACGCTATCAATGTAGTTGCTTTTTCAGAAATCATTGAGTGATTTTTACCATTAGGAATCATTGAAGAAATTCCCCACTTATTTCTCATAATTTCAGATAAATTAATAATACAAGATTCACCTGGATTTATTTTATAAACTTCAAATTCATCTCCATATTTATCTCTACTTTGTAAATAAATCTGTCCTTCTATAACAAAAGGTAAATATCCCATTAACTCGGTATTGAAAACATGAAGATTTACACCACTTGGAAAATCATAAATTTTATAATTAATCATTTCGTTCACAAGTTCTGGTTCAAATTGACTTGTAAGAAATTCTATTATTTGTTGTTTTTGCATATTTTTTTGGTTAATTATTTTTTTTAATTAAAACGAATTTGGTAAATTATATTTCATTTTTTTAAATAAAACTCAAGTTATTTAAATATTTCTAAAATCCTAATTGTAAAGGATCATTAGTTTCTTCTACTATTTCATTTCCTAACTCAAGTTCTTTTACATTTTGAATCGCATTTCCAGCAATTCCTCTCAGTGAACTATAAATTCCAATAGTATTTTTTGTTACTTTTTCTATTTGTTTTTCTCTTTCTTTCCAAATTCGTTCCATTGCATTTCGTTCTTTATCAATTCCATTTTTTAATGATGTAAATGCATCTACAATTGAAACAATTTGCAAATTAAATTCTGTTCCAATTAAATAATCATACAATTCTTTTGCTTTATCATCTTTATTTGATTGATTATTACGCTCTCTATCAATTCTTATTATCGAATCTCTCATTGCCAAAATCAAACCTTCAAAACTTGAAGTATGACAAACCCAAACTCCTTCAATTAATACAACTTTTGTCTCTTCATCAGGCATTGTATTGGTGATAAGTATAGCTATATCTGCTTTTGAATTGATTTGTTCTTGCTTTAGTTTGTCAATCCAATCTTTTTTATTAAAAGTTTTTGTCCTTTTAGTTTCATATATAATTCTGCCACAAACTTCATCTCTATTTATTACTTCGTGAATTATATCAGCTCCAGATATACCTTTGGCTACTGGTAAAATGTTGTCATATTTGAATTGGGTTTTTAAATAATTTTCAACTACTAATTCAAATGTTTCTCCTTGAATTTGCATTGAGCCTTGTTCGACTTTCCTTTTAGCTTCATCTAGTTCTTTGCTTACAGATTTCAATTGATTATCTTTATCTGATATTTGTAGTTGAAGCTTTTTAAACTCAATTTCAAATTTCTCAGATTCTCTTTTAGATACTAATGCCATAGCATTTTCTTTTTCTAAATCTGATTTTTTTTGAAATTCAATTTCTAAATCAAGTTTTTGGTTGTCAAGTTGCTTTTTCAAATTCATATTGTCAAGTTCAAATTGCTTCGATTTTTGAATTTCAGCATTTGCCTTTTCTGCTTCAATTCTATATCTTTCAATTAATTCTGAATTTTCACTTTCAATTTGTTTTTTGATATTTTGCTTTTCAGATTCAAGTGCGATTCTTTTTTCCGATTCTAAAGATTTCCTTAATAAAATTTCGTTTTCTTGAATAGCAATAGCAATTTCATTCTTCTTTTTGAGTTCAATTTGTTCTAATTGGAATTTAAATTGAGTTTCTAGGTTTTGACTTTCATTTTTAGATTTCTCAGCAATTTCTTTAAAATGAATGAGTTCAATATCTTTATCTTTAATTTGATTGGCATATTTAGATTCAACATCTTGTTGAATATTTTTAAGGAATACTTCTTCCAAATGAAAACTATGATTACAATTTGGGCATTTTACATTTTGCGATAAATTCATTCTTCAACCTGTATATTATTTATACTGCAATATACTAATTGAAGAAACAATTTTGTCAACAAAGTTAAAAGGATTGTTGGTTTTTTTTTCTACTCTATTTCAATTAAAACAAAATCAGAATCTATTTGCTGTCCAGCCTTTGCATTTATTTTACTAATGCTTCCATCAATTGTTGAAAATAAAGTTGATTCCATCTTCATTGCTTCTACTATTATCAAAGCATCACCATTTTTTACTTCTTGCCCTATTTCAACTAATATTTTAATCACATTGCCTGGCATTGGTGATTTTACACTTCCAGTACCTAACGTATCAGAATTATTGGTATAACTTATATCATCTCTATTTTTAGGTAAGTCAAATGTAAATTGATTGCCTTCTATCCATACATAACAATGTTTTTCATCTAAAACAAAATAAGCTTTTACTTTCTCATTACCATTAATTTGAATAAAGAAATCATTTTGTTGATTGATTTGAATTTCACTACCATTTAAAATAGCGAAAGTTGAATTATCTTTGTTTATTAATTCAATCTTATATTCGTGATTTTTATAATTTATTGTCATCAAATTGTTCCCCCAATTTCCCATTTACCAATACTTTGCCAAGGATTATTATCATTTAAATAGGTATGATTAGAAACCTTATTCGGTTTATTATTAACTATTGCAAAAGCAGTAAGCGCTAATGCATTATTCAAAAAAACATTTTTGTTTTCAAGCTGATTGTTATGTGATTCTATAAAATTAGTATAAGTAATTCCAGCAATAAAATCTTCATTTTCTAGTACTTTAAGCATAAATGCAGTTGATGTTTTAACTCCTAAAATAACATTTTCTTTCAATGAATTAATCATTTTTATCCTAGCCTCTTCCCTATTTTCTCCATAAGTAATGAGTTTTGCAAGTATTGGATCGTAAAAAACTGTAACATCACTACCCTCTTTAACACCAGTATCATATTGAACGCCTTTCCCTTTCGGCTCAATATATTTAAGTATCTTTCCAGAGGAAGGCATAAAATTATTATCTCCATCTTCTGCATAGATCCTACATTCAATTGAATGTCCTTTTTGAGATATATCACTTTGAGTGTAAGGAAGTTTTTTGCCTTCAGCTATACCAATTTGTAATTTCATAAGGTCTATACCTGTAACCATTTCAGTTATAGGATGCTCTACTTGAATTCTTGTATTTACTTCAAGGAAATAAAATTCACCATTTTGTGCAAGTAAAAATTCAACAGTTGCAACCGAATCATAATTAGCAGCTTTTATTGCTCTAACTGCAGTTTCACACATTTGTTTACGAATTTCATCGTTAAGTGCAGTACTTGGACTTTCTTCAATTATCTTTTGATGACGACGCTGTATTGAACATTCTCTTTCGAAAAGATGAATTGCATTACCATAGTGGTCGGCAGCTACTTGAATTTCAATATGTCTTGGGTTTTCAATGTATTTTTCAAGAAATATTTCATCACTGCCAAATGCAGAAAGTGATTCTCTCATAGCAGCTTCAGCAGAAGTTTTTATGTCTTCAGCCAAATGGACTACTCTCATACCTTTACCACCACCACCAGCAGAAGCTTTTATCAATACAGGATAACCAATTCTATTAGCAGTTTCTACAAATTCATCTAAATCTTTTGAGGATGTTTTCATTCCAGGAACTACTGGCACATCAGAGGCAATCATAAGTTTGCGAGATTCTACCTTAGAACCTAAAATTTTCATTGGCTCTACCTCTGGTCCTATAAAGATTAATCCTGACTTTCTTACTTCAATATTAAATTCAGGATTTTCTGATAAAAATCCATAACCCGGATGAATAGCATCAGAGTTTGAATCTTTTGCAGCTTTGATTATTTTGTCAATTACTAAATATGATTCTTTTGCAGGAGAATTGCCTATAAAAACCGATTCATCAGCTAATTCCACATGTAAAGACTTTCTATCAACTTCAGAATATACAGCTACTGTTTTTATTCCTAATTCTTTACAAGCATATATAATTCTGCAAGCAATTTCACCACGATTAGCAATTAATATTTTGTTTATTTTTTTCATATTAAATTTAAAAGTAAACACATTTCAAAAATCAAAATCAAAATCAAAAATTATAACTTTATTTAATTTTGATTTGATAATAATATTGAATGTAAAATTAAACAATTAATTTGAAATTTTATTCAGTTTTCATTTTATTTCTAATAAATTAAAAGAATAATATCAAGCTAAAATGTAATATCATAAATAATTTATTAGTTTTAACAACTAATGCTTTTTTAATTTCAGTGATGAAGCTGGCTTAATACTAGATGATATTCCCCCATTTTAGTAGACATTAGGAAAAGAGATAAAATATCATTAAATTGAGTTTTATAAAAACTAAAAAGGAATTAAAATGGTAAAGCAAACAAAACGA
>JAPLFM010000150.1 GCA_026390675.1 Candidatus Kapaibacterium sp.
AGTCGTAGTTATCATCAGCTTCATTTGATAACTGGCAGATTGGGTTTGTAATAGGTTCCATTTTGTTTTTCCTTATTTTTGTTAAAAGTTTAAAACGAAAATATGGGAAATGAAATTAACTCAATGGAATCCATTTTAAAAGGATTGGGAATCCGTTTGCAAACGGTTTGCAAAATAATTATGAATTATGAATTATGAATTATGAATTATGAGAATGCTATTGCAATTTCGCCAGAGCGGAGGACAAATATAGAAGAAACAACTTGAATAAAAAATAAATTTGTATATTATAATTAAAATGAATCAAGCGGGCTAATTACTTTTGAAATATTTAAATAACTCACCTGAGTATAGATTTGTGTTGTTTTAATTGAACTATGCCCAAGTAATTGCTGAATAACTCTAATATCAGTACCAGCTTCTAATAAGTGAGTTGCAAAGCTATGTCTCAAAGTATGTACAGTTGCTTTTTTACTGATTTTAGCTTTCTTAAGAGCTACTTTGAAAATTACCTGGACAGAGCGTCCTGAATATTTATTGGCTTTTTGCCCTTCAAATAAATATTCTTTAGGTTTATATCCCTTGTAATACTCACGGAGAAGCAATAAAAGTGTTTCTGATAGCATTACGTAACGGTCTTTCTTACCTTTACCCTGAACAATTTTAACTAACATTCGTTTTGAATCAATATCATAAACTTTCATTTCAATTACTTCATTCAGCCGTAAACCCGCACTGTATATTAATGAAATAATTGACCTATGTTTTAGATTTGTTATAGTATTAAGTATAAGCTTAACTTCCGATTTATCCAAAACAACAGGAAGTTTTTTTTCTATTCTATCGGGATAAAGATAATTAAGTTTGTAGTTTTTTCGCAATAACTCATTGAAAAACAACTTAATAGCCCCAACAATAACTTTTTGATATGCTTGGGAAATATTTTGTTCAATAACCAATAAATTAATATAATGTTCGATTTCATAAGTTGTTATGGTATCTGGAGTTTTATCTTGAAAACTAGATAGGAATATTTTCAGAGCACTCGTATAGGATTTGATAGTTAGATAACTATACCTTTTGATAGTTAAAAGTTTTCTAAAATCATCTAAACAGTTCATTTCAGGTTTCACGCATACATGCATAATAGTATTATAATTTAGAAGGTTTGACGCAATTAATATAATATTATTTTAAGAGTTCGTCAACTTAGTCGTTATACGCAACCAATTGGCGACCTGCAAAAACTGACATGAATTAAACGAACGACAAAAGGTTTTAACAAAAGAAATAATCATGAACAAAAAAAACATCATCTTAAACTCAACAATGCTTTTTGTTATCGCAACTATGTGGCAACAATCATTACATGAAATGGCGCATTTTATTGCTGCAATTATATTTCATTCAAAAAACATTTCACTTCATCATAACTATGTTCAGCATGACTCGTCAGAACTTTCATTAAAAGCAAAAATGATTATTGCATCTGCTGGACCATTGTTTAGTTTGTTAATGGGAATTTTGTTTCAATTAGTTTGTGCCTCATACAAAAAAAGAAACTTGCTATTTCTTTTCTTTCTATTCATGAGTGTATTTGGTTACATAAATTTCGGTGGATATTTGTTGGTATCTCCATTTTTCAAAGGTGGTGACACTGGTTTTGTTTTTTTTAAATTAGGATTTCCAATTTGGCTCACAATTATATTATCAATTGGAGGTGCTGTATTTCTTTTTTATGCAATTAAGATGTTGAGTAAATATTTTGTAGAAATGGCAAGCGAAGGTATTATTAATGACAAATCAGAACGCAGAACATTTATTAATTCCTTAGTAAAATACCCATTGTACTTTGGAGTTATAATTACAACATTATTAAATCTCCCTGTTGTTGTAATTTTAAGTTTGTTATATCCTATGTGCAGCCCGTTTTCATTATTTTGGGGTTTTGGATTTTTATTAGACACACCATACCCGACAACATACGCAAATAAAGAATTGAATAAACTCACGACAATTTCTCCTTTTCTAATAATTGCATTTATAGTAACAATAATTTGTAATAGACTTTTTGTGAAAGGACTTTATTGGTAAATACTCAATACAAAACATGCACAAAACTGACTTATAATTCTTATACTGGAGTTACTCAAATTATACCATGCCCAGGAGTTGCAACTTTATGTAAAAAAGTATTTTCAGTATGCTACAAAACTATTGATGGTGTGAGAACTTTAGTTAGCATACCAATTAGTACTTGGGTTGTTGATGATGCAGATTGTACTTCAGTAAATAGTTCTGGAGCAACTAGTTTGCATACTACTAATATGGCAGGATTTTATGAAACTTATTGTTTTTCTGTAGGGTGTAATTAATTGTTTTATAAAAATTTAAAATATAGTCTTTTTATTATTTTAATCAATTATTGTAGTCTATTTTCACAAAAAATAGACTACAATAAACTTGAAAGATTAAATGTTGATTTGAATGGAGTAGTTGAGTTAAATGATATTCAAATAATGTATGGAAGTAACGGCTCATTAGTTTACTTTGATAAATTAGCTAATAACTGGATGCAAAAAAATCTTAATGATACAATCAACATTTTACATTTGTATAATGATAATAACAAACTACATGGAATTGTTTTGAGTCATAATTTTCAACAGCTTTATGAGATTGAAGTAGATTTTTATACAAAAAAATATATTTTATTACCAATTGATTTTAAGTTTGCCAATCTTGGGAAAATTATTTATCAAAAAGGTAATTATTTATTTGGTACGAAAAGCTCAATTTATAAATATAATTTAATAACTAAAGAAGTAAAATCAATCTGTAAAGATTCTCAAAATCCTTCTCAGCTTTTTTATGATTTTATCAATATAGATACCTTAGTTTTTGTTCCATCTTATAATAACGAACTGTATAAGTTTAATATTTCTTCAAATCACTCAGATAAAATAATCAGTGATAAATTTTCATTTAATCAATGTTCAATAGTTAATTTCAAAAATAACATTTATGTATTAAGTGATTCTATGATATATTGTTCAAAAGACTTTGGAAATAAATGGGATTTTTTAACAAAAGTTAAATCAAATACCAAATTGCTTGCAAATGATAGTTGTCTTTACATTGTAAAATTTGATTCAACTTCAAATGATTATATTCACATTTTGACAAAAGATGGACTCAATTTTAATTATGAAATTAATGCAAACCAAAAATATTTTAATAATATAAGAACAGAGAATGTAAAAAAAATATTCACATTTTCAAATAATATTTCTTATGCAATTGGAGACAAAAAATTAATTCTAAAATACATTAATGAGGCTTGGGATATAATTTCTTTTCTTAGAAGTGATTATTACTATTTGAATGTTAAATTCAATACTCCTGCTTTAGCTTATACATTTTCAAGATCAAAAGAAATAACTATTTCAAATGACAGTGGAGTAACTTGGAAGCCAATTCAAAACAATTTAAATGAAATATGGAATAATCAAATTAAAAGCTATGAATTTATATTCAATAGAAATGAAAGTTTTAATAATATCGTTTTTTCAATTACACATGATAGATTTACTGAAAACATTTATAAAAACAATATGTATGTCAGTTTGAAAAATGCCAATAATTTCAAAATATATTCTTTTAATTTCATTAATATAATAACTTTACAAGAAATATATAATTATAATCATTATTCTTTTGTATCAACAGTTTTTTCTGACATTGACAATCAATATACTGAAGTTTATTCTTTTGATTCAAATTACAATATTAAATCTAAAGTCAAATTTGATTCATTGTGGGTACATAAACTTTATCAATTTAATAACAATCTCGAACTTATAAGTTCTGAAAGAAGGTATTACAAACAGAATTGTGGTAATGTTAGTGATTGTTATGATAGTACAAATATAATTATTAAACAATCATCAGACAATGGGCAAACTTGGAATGATAAAATAATTTTATATGAATTAAATAAGATGAAATTGTTAGATATTGTAATTAAAGATAATATTAGATATTTGCTTGTTACAAAAGACGAAAATAAAAGACATTCCGATTGTGATTCAAATGTTTATTTGTATAAGATAGTTAATGACAAATTAATTTACATAACAAAAGTTAAAGATTTATTAACAAGTAATATGTTTGTAATAGGTAAAAATCTATATTTAAATTCTCAAAACAAAACATATTATTTGACCGGAAGTGATAGTTTAGAAAGTTTTTATAATCCAACTCCTTTTACTATTATTTCTCAAAATGACAATAGTTATATAGTTTCAACTTTCAATAGTCTATTAATAAATGATGATAAATACAACATCTATAAATACACAGATGAAAGCCCAACAAGTGTTGTAGAAGCTCAAATTGAAGATTTGACTGATCTTGTTACACTTAACCCTTCTCCTCTTCCAGCAAATACATTTACCAAAATAGGTGTTATTTGGAGTCCTATTTATAAATTTGATTTAAGTAATATTGAAGTATATGATATTTATGGAGTTAAAGTAAAAAGCAATTTAAAAACGTCACTTAGAGAATTTGATACTTTTAGAGGAGAACTTACAATTCAAACTGAAGACTTACCTGATGGAGTCTTTTTCATAAAAATATCCCACGGAATTACTACCAAATATGTTAAAATATTAGTTTCACATTAAACATTTATTCTGAATTGTTTTAATTACTCACTACATTACAAATGCTTGGGTTTGATTCAGTATCAAGCACACAATGACAAAAGACCTCATCCTTGCCTTCTCCACGTCTTTAGAAGGGATAGAAAAGTCATTAATAAATTGGAAATAGGGTTTGTACTAAATTATTTATAAAATATCTAGTACCTTGCCAACCATTTTGAATTTGTTTGTAAATGGTTTGCAATCCGTTTGCAAAACAATTATGAATTATGAATTATGAATTATGAATTATGAATTATGTCTTAACTATGATTCTTTTGATTAATATGATTAACTTCTGTGATTAATTAAAATTTGGAATTTGTGTAATTAGTTAATAAATTTAGGAGATGATAAAAGCAATAGCAATAATTTATCTTCATTCATACCTAAAAATCCTCAATTATGTTGGTTATATGCATAGATGTTATTTTTATTTTGGTATTTTAATAGAAAAATGTTAATTTAAAATTCATTTTTTGAGAGTTAGGTAAATATATGAGTTGGCACCAATAATATAAAACGACAACAAACATTGACAAGCATTAATAACTTGAATAAAAAAAATGTGGAGCAGAACCCAATCTAAAAAACGAAACATAAATAAATAAATGTGGCGAATAGGCAAAAACAAAATGAAAAAAACAATTACAATTTTTATATTCGCTTTTATTAGCTTGAGCAATTTAGTAAACGCACAAGCACCTAACTGCCTATGGGCAAAGAAAGCAGGTGGTACTACTGAAGATGTAAGCAACAGCGTTACCACCGATGCAAGCGGCAATGTATATGTTACGGGTTATTTTACTAGTCCTACCATCACCTTCGGAACAACTACCATAACCAATACAGGCGGTTATGATATTTTTATTGTGAAATACGATGCTGCAGGAACTGTGCTATGGGCTAAGTCAGCAGGCGGTACTGATAGTGATTATGGTTCCAGCCTTACTACCGATGCAAGCGGCAATGTATATGTTACAGGCCGTTTTGTTAGCCCTACCATCACCTTCGGAACAACTACCTTAACCAATCCAGGCGGTTATGATATTTTTATTGTGAAATACGATGCTGCAGGAACTGTGCTATGGGCTAAGTCAGCAGGCGGTACTTCTGATGATCATGGCAGAAGCGTTTCCACCGATGCAAGCGGCAATGTATATGTTACGGGTTATTTTACTAGCCCTACCATCACCTTCGGAACAACTACCTTAACCAATGCAGGTGAAAATGATATTTTTATTGCAAAATACGCAGGCACAGGCACAGGAGTAGATGAAAGTAGTAATAGTGATATATTTTCAGTTTTTCCTAATCCAGCTCAAAGTTTAATCAATGTTAAAGCAGATATAAAACTTTTAGGATCATCTTATGTTGTTTATGACAATACAGGTAAAACAATTTTAAAAGGAATAATAACTTCTGAGGACACAATCATTGAATTAGGCAATTTATCTGGAGGTATTTATTTTTTCAGTGTGGGAGAGAATTTGAAACAATCATTTAAAGTAATAAAAAATAAAACCAGCCCATAACAGCGGGTTTAAGAAATTGGCGGTTCAGTTGTTAAATGAAGATTTGTACTTCGCATCAAGTAAAGTGCTGGCAGACAGGATTGAATCCTGTCTCTACAATGCTAAAAAATAATTTGTTATTTTGGTTCCCAAGAATCTCCCTCGCAAGGGATATGATTAATTGAAACATGTTCATCATATATTCGGCAAAGCTGACTACCATTTTCGAAATGCTTGCAAGTGCCGCAGAGAGTTTCTTCTTTTAATTCTTCCATACGTTTATGGAAGTTTTGATACTGTTCATAAGCAGGAGCAATTGCCAAAGCCCAAACAATAAATAATGAGAAATACCAGAATTGATAAAGATAATACTTTTCTACAGCCCAATAAGTAATAAATAAAATAATCATAGCACGCAATAATCCACCAAAAACTATTGAACCAGTAGTATAAATTGGTTGGTCTGTTAGGCTATCTTCAGGGCTATATGTTCTGAAAAGAAATGCATCTGCAACTTTTTTTGCTAAATTTGTCATATAAATTATCTAATTTGTTGAAAACTTAAGGGATAAATTCCCTATTATTGTGTTTTGAAATTATCAATTTTTAACTTTGTCTCAACTGAATAATAATATAATACAGATATTGCCTGATTTTATTGCAAATCAAATTGCAGCTGGCGAAGTAGTGCAGAAACCAGAATCAATTATAAAAGAGCTTGTAGAAAACTCAATTGATGCCAAAGCTACTACTATATCTGTATTTGTCAAGAGTGCAGGCAAACAAATTATTCATATTGTAGATAATGGAATTGGTATTTCTTATGACGATTTGCCTCTTACAATCAAAAGGCATGCAACAAGCAAAATCAAAACTCAAGCTGATTTGGAAAAGATTCAAACACTTGGATTTCGTGGTGAAGCTTTAGCATCAATTTCAGCAGTCGCAAATGTCGAAATTCGTAGCAAACAAGCCAATTTTGATATTGGTTATTCTTTGATTTCTATTCCCAACGAAGAGCCTAAAATTGAAGCAATAAATTGTGAAATTGGAACCCAAATTTTTGTCAGGAATTTGTTTTTTAATGTACCTGCACGAAGGAAATTTCTAAAATCAAATCTTACCGAATTTAGATATATTTCAGAAACTATGCTCAAATTTGCCTTGTGCAATCACAATATTAGGTTTGTTTTTTACGATGATGACAATTTGATTTTTGATGTTAAGCCAGCAACTCTTTTACAGAGAACATCAGATTTATTGGGAGTTAATGCTTCTAATTTGTTGATGGAAGTTTATTCTGAAAATAACTTTATAAAGATATTTGGTTTTGTAGGTCAGCCACATTTAGCAAAGCTTTCCAAATCTGGTCAGTATTTGTTTCTAAATGGTCGTAGTATTGTAAGTCGTTCGCTTAGTCATTCGGTATTTGCAGCATTCGAACATTTGCTCGATAAAAGTATGCAACCAATGTTTTTGCTTTTTTTAGAATTAGATGCAGAAACTTTTGATGTGAATGTTCACCCACAGAAAAATGAAGTTAAATTTGAAAATGAGCAAGCAATTTACAATGCTATTAAAAAGGCTATAAGTAATACTCTAGACAGTTACAATTTAACTCCCTCAATTAATTTAAAACAGCAATTTGCTGAAAGCCCATTTGAATCTACTTTCCAAAATGTAGATAATAAAATGTTGGTTAATACATTGACTGGTGAAGTTTTTGAAAATAGAAACAAATTCACTCAAAATGGATTGTCGAGCAGTAATGTTAATGGTAGAAGTCAATTCCCTACTCAAAAATCTGCATTTGATGAAATCTTTGGGAATAGAGCTACAAATGAAAATCATATTTTAGATAGTTTAACTCAAGAAAGTGAAATAAAAACTAATTTTATTGAAGATACCAAAGAAGCAACTAACTACTGGCAATTGCACAACAAGTACATTTTAGTTGAAACAGAAAAGGGACTTTTAATTATTGATATGCACAATGCTCACGAAAGAGTATTATATGAAAAAGCAATTGCAATAATGAATAAAGAATTTGCTTCTTCGCAAATTTTACTTTTTTCAACAAAATCTTTACTTACTTCAGGTGAAATTAGTCTATTAAAAGAAATGGAACAAGATTTTAATGATTTAGGTTTCCAATTTGAAATATCAAACAATGATGTAGAAATAATTGGTGTACCTCTAGATATTAAACAAGGAAATGAAACAAATGCTCTAAAAGAAATTTTAGAAGGGTTTTTAGAATTTCAAGAAATTAGACATACAAATAAGAGAGATAATTTGGCAGCTACTTTTGCTTGCAAATCAGCTATTAAAACTGGGCAAAAGATAGGTAATGAAGAAATGAAAGCTTTGGTGAACAGCCTAATGAAATGCAAAACACCTTATGTTTGTCCACACGGAAGGCCAGTAATTTTAAATTACACTCTTACTGATTTTGATAAACAATTTAAGAGAACAAGCTAAGATGAAAATAGCTTATATTTATAATGGTGATTCGCAAAACATTAGAAATTGGTCAGGAACAATATTTTATATAGCTGAATCTCTGAAATCAGTTGGGTATGAATTAAACTTAGTTGACAATTTAAAAGTAAATAACAAGTTCTTATTTTTGTTAAAAAAAGCTTTTTATAAATTGATAGTTAAAAGAATTGAATTAGAAAGAGAATTAAATGTTGCAAAATCTTACGGGAATGAAATTTCTCAAAGAATTTCGGATTCAAAAGTTCTTATAAGTGCTGGATCTGCTTATATTGCATTTGTTGAGAAAGTATGTCCAATAATTATTTGGGCTGATATTTCATTCCAAGGATTTATTAATTTTTATCCTGATACTCAAAATTATGCAAATTCAACATTAATTAATGGAAATGAAATTGAGAAACTAGCTTTTGATAAAGCGGACTATATTGTATTTTCATCTGATTGGGCAGCAAATGAAGCCAAAAGATTATACAATTTAAGTGATGAAAAAGTAAAAGTAATTCCATTTGGTGCTAATATTGAAGTAAATAGGACTAAAAGTGATATTGAATCTGTATTAGAACAAAAAGATTATAGTCAATTAAATTTACTTTTTCTTGGAGTTGATTGGTATAGAAAAGGTGGAGATAAAGCTTACCAAGTTACTAATCTTTTGAATGAGAAAGGGATTAAAACTACACTTCATGTTGTAGGATGCAAAGCTGAAGTAGAAGATAAAAGTTATATAAAAGAATATGGATTTATTGACAAATCAACTAATGAAGGTAGAAAAGAATTAGATAAGATCTTTGAACAAACTCATTTTCTCATTGTGCCGTCAATTGCCGAGGCTTATGGAATTGTTTTCGCAGAAGCAAGCTCTTATGGAGTGCCAAGTATTTCAACAAAAAGTGGTGGTATTACAACAGTAATTAAAGATAGAATTAATGGAATTACATTTTCTTTAGATACAAATGTTGAAGAATATTGTAATTTTATAGTTGAGCATTTTACAAATAAAGAAAAATATTATAAATTAGCTTTATCTTCATTTGATGAATATGAAAATAGACTTAACTGGCACTCGGCTGGTTTGGAAATGAAAAAGTTAATTGACACATTAGTTTAAATTAAATAAAAAATATATGCAAGAAGTAGTTTATCATTCGAATTTTAGTATTGAAGAATCTTATTTTTGGTTTTTAGCAAGAAACAAGATTGTTAACAAAGTTTTTAGAGCATTATGTCCTTTAGAGAAAGGTAATAATGTAATGGATATTGGATCTGGAACAGGTGGTTTTGCCAAAATTCTTTCTGAGGATTACATAGTTACTTGTTTAGATACAGAGCCAATTGCTTTAGAATATTGTAAAAAACGTGGTCTTGATGATTTGCATAATTGTATTTTGGCAGACTTTCAAAAAGGCGATAGAAAAATAAAAGCAGCTTTTATGCTTGATGTAATCGAACATATTGAAAAAGATGCTGAAGTAGTAAGCCAAGTGTATGATTTGTTAGAACCAGGTGGGTATTTTATAACAACAGTACCAGCATATCAATGGTTGTGGAGCCATCACGATATACTTCACATGCATTTTAGAAGATATAACAAAAGTAATTTCCAAAAACTTCATAAAGATGCTGGCTTTAAAATTTTATATGCAAGTTATTTTAATACTTTTTTGTTTTTACCAGCAGTTTTGAAAAGATTTTTAGATAGAATTACAAATAAAGATTTTACAAATGCTCCTCCAGTGGACGAAGTATCTCCAATGATGAATAGTTTGTTTACTAGGATATTTTCTGCAGAAGCAAGTTTTTTACCAAGTTTAAAATTCCCTTTTGGTATTTCAATTATCGTTATTTCACAAAAAATATAAATTATTATGAGTTCAAAACCTAAAAGAATAGTTGAATCAAAAATTAAAGATTTTAAAATTTCTGAAATTCCAATTTGGGCAACAATTTCAACTTTTGCTATATTAACTATCATTTTCTTTTCTTCTCAATTATTTGGAAATAGTTTCTTTTGGGAAGATTTTGTTGAATATGTTTATCCTGTTCAATCTTATGCAGCCTCTGAAAGTGCAAAATTAGGTGGAGTTCCCTTTTGGAATCCAAATATTTTTGCAGGTATGCCTTTTTTTGCAGATTTGCAAGTTGGTTTCTTTTATCCTTTCAATCGTCTTTTGAATTTATTTATTTCAAATGGCGCAGTTCCAGTTGGAGCTTTGCAATTTATAATAATATTACATTTTTTCATTGCTCAAATATCATTCTATTTTCTTGCAAAAGAATTTAAAATTAGTGATATGGGTGCAATAATAGGTTCTATTTCTTTTGGCTTTTCTATGCTTTTGGTTTGTCAAGCTATACATCCAATGGTAGTTTATCATTTGTCATTTTTCCCATTAGTTGTTGCTTTTTTCTTAAAGGGAATTACAAGGCAGTCATTTAGATATGCTAGTATGGCTGGTTTACTTTTGGGAATTACATTGCTTTCTGGTCACCCTCAAACGACACTTTATGAAGGGATTTTTCTTTTCATTCTTTACATTTGGAAAGCTTTAGAAATCTACAAATCTAAAGTTCCAATGAAGACTATTGCTTTAGCAAAGCTTTGTGGTATAATACCAATAATTTTAGCTGGTGGAATTTTTGCAATTCAATTATTACCTTCTCTAGAACTTGCTAAAAATTCTCAAAGAAAAGAAGCTAGTTATAAATTATCAACTGAAGGTTCACTGCAATTTAAACAAATAGTTTCTACTGTTATTCCTAAAGTATTTGGAACAGTTGACGGAGAAAATGAAGCAAATCCAAGTTTTTATTTAAAATTTGATGGACAATTTCAAAGACATTTATACTGGGAAACCGTTTTTTATTTTGGTATTGTAACTTTATTTTTAGGATTGCTTGGAGCAGTATTTGGTTACAAAAACTCAAACCAACAATTTCTTATATTTATATCCTTATTTGGATTTTTATTTGCTTTAGGGTCAAATGGATTTCTATATGATATTTTGTATAAACTTCCTTTAATTGGGACATTTAGAAATCCAGCAAGAATGATGTTTTTTATGATAATAGGTTTTTCTCTTTTAGCTGGATTTGGTTTTGATTCAATATTTAAAAAAGAAAATGATAAGGGTTTTCTTCTAAAACTATTAATTGCTTTAGCTTTTCCAACACTAATTGCATTTCTTGGTGTTGCTGGAGCATTTAATTCGGGATTTGAAATACCTCAAGAAATTCAAAGCATTGCTCAAGAAAGTGCAATCTTAAGTTTGTTTTTTATAATAGTTTTACTAGTAATAGTTTATTTGGCTCAAAAAAGAATTTTATCACATACTATTGCTGGAATAATTTTTTCAATTTTAGCTTTTTCAGATTTATATATTAATGGAAATAAATTTAATTCTAACTCCAAAAATCCAGCTGAAACATTTGTAATTGATACTAAATTTAAAGAATTATTTTCTCCAAAAAGTATAAAATTGCCTGATAGAAATTCAGTAAATGAAATGTATAATGTAAAATATGAAATTGCTATTGATTCAATTGCAAAAGAGCCTCGATTTTTTGAACGCGAATCATTTATGCCTCGAGCTTGGCTTGTTACTAAAGCACATATTTTAAATGAAGAGCAAATTAAAGAATCAATGAAATCTCAAAAATTCAATTTGAAAAAGGAAGTAATTTTAGAGAAAAACCCTAATATAACTTTATCGAATAAAATTGATTCTAATTTTTCTGGCAAAGTTACTATTTCTGACTATGAATCGAATAAAATTGTTCTTACTTCAACTGCAAAAGAAAATTCAGTTTTAGTAATGAGTGAAATTTACTATCCAGATTGGAAAGCTTATATTGATGGAAAAGAAACTGAAGTGCTGAGAGCTGACTATTGCTTTAGAGCAATTCCAATTACTGCTGGAAATCACACAATTGAATTAAAATTTGAATCCAAGGCTTATGCAAGTGGCAAAATGATTTCAATTATTACAATGCTATTAGCTTTAGGATTGCTTTTTGTTAAAGACAAAAAAAATGTAAATTGATTGAATGTCTAATATTGCAAAAAAAAGTGTTTATATTTGAATTCCAATTAAAGTTACATCATCTCTTTGAGGTTCTCTTTGTTTAAACAAATTAAATTCATTTTCTATTTGAATTTTTTGTTCATTTATATTAAATGTTGAAGTATTTTCAATCAAATTTTTAAGCTTTGATTTGCCAAATTTCTTACCTTCTGAATTGTTTTGATCTCCAAACCCATCAGAGAAAAGATAAATTCTATCAGATTTGTTTAGACTAATTTCATGAGTTTTGAATAATTCAATATCTTCACCGATTGAAGATTTTTGAGCTTTATATTCAACAAACTTATTGTTGGATGTTAAATATAGATTAATACCTACACCACAATAATTTAGAGTATTGGTATCTTTTGAAATTTTCAAAATAGCTAGCTCCATTCCATCACGAGTTTTTTTACTTGAATTTACAGATTTAATAAATTGATTATTTACATAAGTAAAAACATCTTCCATTTTTGAAATTTTATTCTGTAATACTGCTTGCTCTAAAAGCATAGTACCAATCATTGTTAACATAGAACCCGAAATTCCATGCCCAGTGCAATCACCTAATGCAAAGAAAATTTCATTTTCTGTTTCTGCAAACCAATAAAAATCACCTGAAACAATATCTTTTGGTTTGAAAAGAATAAAATGATTTGGCAATGCTTGTTGTATTTTTTCTTCCCAAGGTAAAACTATAGACTGAATATGCCCTGCATATCTCATTGAAGAAAGAATCTCTTCGTTTTTAATTTTCAACTCTTTATGAGTATCTTCAATAGATTTTTTTTGTATCAATATTAGTTTGTTAGCTGTATTTTGAACTTTGTAACTTCTATAAGCAAAGTAGGTTAATAATGAGGCTAGAATAAAACCAATAATTGAAGCATAAGTAATTATTGAATTTTGCTTTTCATTTGATTTTAGCAATTCAATTTCATTTTGTTTTAAATTTGATTCTTTTTCAGCTTCATATTTACCTTCCAACCTACCCAAATCTTTACTTTTACTATTTGTAGTTAGTGAATCTTTAACACTAGAATACATTTCAAAATACTTAAGTGCTTCTTTTTCATTACCCACCCACTTATAGTAATCAACAGTTATTCCATAAGCATAATGATAAAGTTCCAAGTCATTTACTTTACTAGCTAATTCCAAACCTTTATCTAAAATTGCTTTAATTTCTAATTTATCACTTTTCAACAACATTTTAACTTTTACTAAATGAAAATAATTAAAGCATTGTCCAAAAATATTGTTTGAATTTAAATCAATTGTTAAAGCATCTTGAAAAATTATCAATGCTTCTTTATATTTGAGTTGATTAATTTTGATTCCACCAATTTCTTGTAAAATAATATTTAAAAATTCAGTATTCTTTGTTTCTTCAGAAATTGCTTTAGCTCGCATAAAAGATAAAAGTGCTAAATCATCTTCTTTCTTATCTTTTTGATTCTTTCCATAATTGATTAATCCAATAATTAATCTTTTTTTATTTTCGAACTTTTCATCAATTAATAATGCTTTTTTAAAATAATCCTCTGCTGAAACAAAATCCCTTGACAAATTATTAATTAATCCAAGATTACCATAAGAATCAGAAATCAATGAATCAATTTTATATTTAGTTGATAATTTTAAGGCTGAAAAGTATTGTTCTTGTGCTAAATAGTATTTGTTTTGATATAAATACAAATTGCCTATTGAAATATAATTTGAAATTACTTTTGAATGTAGTTTTAATTTTGTATTTATTTCTAAAAGTTTGTAATTATATTCAAAGGCTTTAACATAATTCATTTTACTAAAATTTATATACTCTAATTTCCTATAAATTTCAGCAAATGTTGCAGTATCTTTTTTCATTACAAAATAAGGCAATGCTGTCTCATAAAACAAAATTGATAATGAATCATAATCATTTTTATAATATACATTAGCACAATTATAAATACTTAACGCCAAACCTTTTTGGTATTTAATCTGTTTTGACAATTTATTAGCTTTTTCAAAAAATTTAAGACCTTCATAGATTGATGAATCTGCAAGTATCAAACCAATTTGATTCAACAAATCTACATTTTGAATTTCATTTTTACTCTTAATTATTAAATTATTTAAGCTATCAACTTCATGATTACTTTGCGTGGTATAAAATAATAACAGAAATATTACAAATATTTTTTTAATCATTACAAAATAGAATTTTTAAAAGTAAAATAGTATCTTACAAAATTAACTTTTTTATATTAAAAAACTTAATTAATTTGATAATAAGTTTTTTACAAATATATTTTTAAGGGTATTATTATGAACAATCCATCAACTATGTTAAAAACACGTACCACTTCACAACCTGTTCCATTTGGTCCTAAACCTACAAAATTTTCAGTAGCTAATGGAATTAATATTATAGTAATTGAAAACCCAAGTTTGGGTTCTGGTAATTTGACTTTTCAAGGTTCAGTTATAAATGGAATTAGTTACAATCCAACAGGAACAGGTCTAATTGATCAATATACGATTCAAAATATAGTTGTTAACACAGCTGATGGTGTTTTGGATGTAATCAACAATGGTACAGTAGATGTCAATGTTATGATTACAAATAGTTCATCCATATTATAAGATTTTTTTTAAAAGCACAATTTAAATAATTGTGCTGTCTTTTTAAAATAAAATCTCTCCAAATCAATCAATATTCTTTTTACTGAATCAATATTGAAATATGCTGAAATCTCAATTTTCAAAAGTTATATTACTAGTTTTTTTTCTTACACTTAAGCTATTTTCTGAGCAAAATAGTTATATAATTAAATTTAAACCTAACAGTTCAAAAAGCAACTCTATTCAAAGTGAGTTTAAATTAAAACAAATTTTCAAGACAAATTCTTTGAAAAAGAGCAATTCTACTCAAATATTAAATGTTATAAATTCAATAAATGAATTAAATCTATTCTATCAAGCCAATTTAAGTCAAACTGAAATCAACAAACTCTTTAATAATCCTGAAATTGAATCAATTTCTAAGAATCAAATATATCAAATTGAACAAACTCAATCAAACGACCCATCAATTTCAAAACAATACGGTTTAGCTCAAGTAAATGCTTTTAAAGCATGGAAATTAGCAACTGGAAAGCGAGTAAAAGTAGCTGTAATTGATACAGGAATAGATTGGGATCACGATGATTTAAAGAATCAGTTATGGATAAATCCATTAGAAGATATTAATAAAAATGGTAAATTCGAACCTTGGAGCAAAGATTCTGTAGTAAATGGTTTAAAAGGTGACTTAGATGGAATGGACAATGATGGGAATGGATTTGTTGATGATATAATTGGGTATGACTTTGTTGATGAATTTACTGCAAATATTGGGGACGCTTCTAATCCAGATCCATTCCCAAAAGATGAAAATGGACATGGAACAAATGTAAGCGGCGTTATAGCAGCTCAAAATAACAATGAAATTGGTATTTCAGGTTTGGCTTATAATGCAAAAATAATGACTTTACGAGCATTTGATATTACTGGTAATGGTGAAACTGATGACATAGCCAATGCAATTGTTTATGCGGCTACAAATGGAGCAAAAGTAATCAATATGAGTTTTGGTGATGGTTTTGAGTCTCCAATAATGAGATCAGCAATTGAATATGCAAATGCCCTTGGGGCTATAATGGTTGCTGCTTCAGGAAATAATAGTTGGTCACTTCCCCACTTTCCTTCAGATTTGAAAGAAGTAATTTCTGTTGCTGGTTCTGCTGAAAATAATTCAAGATTTAGCTCTAGTAATTTTGGAAATCAAATAGATATTTCAGCTCCCGGAGATAAAATATACACAACTATGATGGGTAATGATTATAAAACTACTCAAGGTACATCATTTTCATCTCCTTATGTTGCTGCAGCAATAGCAATGTTATGTGAAAAGAACCCAAACTTAACTATGGAAGAATCAATTAATATATTGCAAGTTACAGCAAATGACGTAACAAAAAAAGGGTGGACACCTGAATTTGGAGCTGGCATATTAGATATTTATGAAGCTTTAAATTATATGCAAGTTGGTAAAATAGAAATTAATAAACCTATTAATGAAGAACTAATTAATGTTGATAATATTTCAATATTTGACTTTGAAGCAATAGTTAATTTCCCACTTTTAGATAGTGCTAGACTTGAAATTGGAATTGGTTCACTTCCTTATAGTTGGGTGCCATTAACTTCAATCAAAGAAAATACTAATATCTTTAAATATTCAATTACTTTTTCAAAGTTAAACCTTCTATTTCCAAAGTATGATCTTACATACAAAAAAATAGATACAAATATGGTTGTTAGATTGATAACTTACTTGAAAAATTCAAAAACTATTGAAAAAAGAGTGATAATTAGTTTAGTAAAAAACAATTCCAATTTGACAATCAAAGATTTGAATATTAGGAATGTTTACTTTAATAACAAACGTTCTTTGATAATTGGAGCAGAAACTAATTACAAGAGCAGTTTTAAGTTGTTGTATAGACCAGAAAAATCCAAAGAACCATTTAGAGAAACAAATGAATTTGAAAAGAAAAATGAACTACATACTATAATTCTTAATGATGAATTAGAAGCCAATATTAATTATGAAGGGATTGTACAAGCATATATTGATAATTCTGATACTTCATTTACAAATATCATTTTTTCAAAAGGAAGTGAAGAATTTACTTCCAATAGTATGATTAAGAAAAATTACACTATTCCCATTTCTATTATTAATAATAATGTTACTTCAAAACTTTACAATAATGGTCTAGCAACTATTACATTAAATGATATGGTAAATTTGGGTTATGGAAAGTCAAGGATTTATCAGTTTGATAAAGGTGAATTCTCAAAAAAAGATTCTTCAGAAACTGGGTATATTTTAAGTGGGTTTGGAGATAGCAATGGAGATGGAATAGAAGAAATTTTTACTACTGGGAATTTTCAAAATACACTGTATCAAGCTACTAATAATAGAGGGAATCCATTTGAGAATACTCTTTATTCATCAGGACCATTTTTGAAATCAGGTGGATCTCAAATCATTGATTTGGACAAAGATGGAAAGCCAGAGCTTGTTGGAAGAAATGATTCTAGCTACTTTGCATTAAAATTTAATAACGGGAGTTATAATTCAGCAGGTATAGCTAAGACAAATAACAGATTTGCAAAATTAGGTAATGATAAAGCTTCAACTGTTGGTGATTTTAATGATGATGGAATTACAGATATTGCTTATTTAAATGAATATGGAATGTTAGAAATATTTTCATATCAAAATGGAGAATTTAAAGAAATATTTTTTGATTCAACAGTTACATCTTTTTCGTCTCAATATTTAACTAGTGCAGATATTGATGGAGATGGGGTAAAAGAATTAATAGCTTTAAATAGTGGTTCTATTCCACTTTATAGATATTCACAAGGAAATGAACAAGTATGGAATTTAAGAATATATAAATTTAGAATTAATAAATTTGATTTGTTGGCAGAAGAATACTTTTATGGAGTAAGAGCTGGCATTATTAACAAAGTAAATGAATTTTATCGAAATGGATTGGCTAGTGATGATATTGATAATGATAATAAGGCAGAAATTTTACTATCACTATTTCCTAATGTGTTTATTTTGAAATGGGATAAAAACAAAAATAAACTTGAACCAATGTGGACTTATACAAATTCTCTTTCATCAAATTTTTTAATTAATGACTTCGATAAAAATGGCAAAAAAGAATTTGGATTTACTACATTCAATGATGTTAGTTTTTTTGAATTTAATGGCATAACACCTAAAGTAAAATCACCAACAGGATTGAAAGGTTGGGCTTTGGACACAAATATGGTTTATTTACAATGGAACAAATCAGATGATGCTAATTTGTATGAAATATTTTTAGTTAATGACCAAAATCAAACTTTTGATAAACTTATCGAAACAAGTAATACAAGTCTTACTTTTACTGATTTGAAAAATAATACTGAATATAAATATACTATTAGGGCTATTAATACTAAAATTTCAGATAGTACTAGATTTAGTGAATTTTCATTTCCAAATATTGCGATAACATATACCCATCAACTTGTTAAACCATTATTCATTACTTCTTTGGATTCATCGCACATACTTCAAATTCAATTTGATGGAGAAATACCATTAGGCAATATTGATGTAAATAACTTTATTGTAAAAGATACAATATCAAATTTACAATTTGTGCCCAACCAAGTAATTTCTGAAATAAATAACAAAGCAACTTTGATTTTTACAAATGAATTACCTTTAAATCATATTTTAAAAATAGAAGTGAAATCTTTTAGAGATTTTTATAATTCATATACTTTATCCAAAATTTTTGACTTTAGATTAAATAATGAAAAAAGTGATTCAATTATTCTCAAATCATTAGAAATTCCAGATATTTCAACAACTCGTTCATTATTAACATTGAAGTTTTCAGAAGAAGTTGATAACTCAGCAGAAGTAACAAATAATTATGACATTACACCCCTAGGTTTTATTGGTAATATCAGTTTTGTACCTAATGATAAAAGCAAAGTACAAATGAATTTGAGCTCAGATATAAGTAGCAATGTGAAAGGGATTACTTTTACAATAACAGCAAGAAATATCAAATCAATAAATGGGAAATCTATAACTAAAGGAATAGGAAAAAGTCTTTCATTTTTATTTAGTTCGAAAGATTTGAGCGAACCATACATTTTCCCATCTCCAATTAAGCTTAGTTTGAATAATGAGGCTGTTTTTGGTAATTTGACGGCTAAAGCGAAAGTTAGTATTTTAAATCTTGATGGAAATGTGTTAAGGCAGCTTGAAGCAACAGGTGGCAATGGTGGTATGTATTGGGATTTGAAAGACAACAATGGCAGCTTACTCCCAAATGGTGTTTATTTATATAAAGTAAGTGGTGTTAATATAGATGGACAAAATTTTGAATCAGAATTACAAAAATTTATAATATTGCAATAAAAAATGACAAAAGATTTAATAGAAAAATACATTTTAACTGTGCCTAAAAATGTTCCTGAAGAGCATAATAGAATACATATTTTCAATAGTTTTATATATTTCTTAGGAACACTTATCCATTTGACTTTAGCTGTTGTTTTTACGTTTATAAATGTTCCTTTTATGGCAATTTATAATGTTATGAGTATTGGATTATTTGTTTTATGTTTTAAGCTAAATAGAGGTGGCAAGTACTACGAATTAGCATTTGTAATTATGGGTTTAGAAATATTATTGCATGCTGTTTTTGCAGTTCTAAATGTTGGATGGAACGCTGGTTTTCAATATTTTATTTTCTTAATTACTCCTATTCTACTTCTAGCATCTTTTTGGAAAGGTAAACAAAAAATTTCAGCTTCATTATTTCCAATTATTACTTATTTAGGATTATATTTATATAGTCATTTCAACTTACCTTGGAATATTCTACCAGATCAAACCTTAACTATAGTCTATACTGTTGCTAGCTTTACAACTTTAGCTACATTTTCATATTTGGGATACTATTTCTCATTAGCTGTTACAAAAGCTGAAGATGATCAAATGAAATCAAAAGTTGAAATACTTGAAAAAAACAAGCAGATATTAAGTAGTATTAATTATGCTCATACATTACAAAGTACAATTCTACCTGATGAAAATAAGTTAAAAGAAATATTTGAAAATTCATTTTTAATTTTTCAACCAAAAGATATCGTTTCAGGAGATTTTTATTGGTTCAATGATGAAATTAAAAATAAAATAATAATTGCTGTTGCCGATTGTACTGGACACGGTGTGCCAGGTGCAATGCTTTCGATGGTAGGGAACATGGTACTAAATGAAATAGTAATTCAAAAAGGAATAACTGAACCTGGTCAAATACTTGATTATCTTAATATAAGAGTACGTGAAATATTGAAACAAGAATCAAATGATTCCTTTGTAAATGATGGTATGGATATTGGAATTGCTTTGATTGAATTAAATAACAAAAAAATCAAATACTCTGGTGCAAAAAGACCAATGTTGATTTCTTCAAACAATGGAATAATAGTAATTGAACCTGATAAAAAATCTATTGGAGGGAAGCAAAAGGATAAATCAAACTTCACAACATCAAGTTTTGAATTCAATTCTGGAGATTGTATTTACCTTTTTTCAGATGGAATAATAGATCAAAACAATAATACTGGGAAGAAATTAGGTTCAAAAGCATTAAAAGACAAAATATCAGAAATATATAAGTATGATATAATTAATCAAAAAAATGAACTCACTAACTTTTTTTTAGAACACAAAGGTATTGAAGAACAAAGAGATGACGTTACTTTGATTGGTGTTAAGTTATTATAATATTTTCCAATTATAACTTTCTAAAAACAAAAAACAACATTCATCTTTAATTTAAATGTTTTTAAAAAAATCTACAGCACTTTTTTTGGCTTACAAATTGCATTATATTAAATAATTATATTAATTTAAATGAAACCAATGGCAAAGAAAGAAATAAAGGTTGTTGCAAAAACAACTAAACCAAAAACTACAAAAATCCAAAAAGTAGTCAAACCAATTGAAAGGAACTACCCTGAAGAACTATTAAAGTTAGAAAAACAATTAGCTTGGTACAAATCTTTTTTTGACAATGCAACAGACGCTGTTTTTATTGTTCAATCAGAAACTTGGTCAGTATTAGATGGAAATGATTATGCTGCTCAATTACTTGGTATAACCAAAGATGAATTGATTGGGTCAACACTTTCTCAATTTAGAAGGATTTTTAAGTTACTTAAAAAAACTAATGCGCCATCAGTTCTCAGCGAACTATCATTTGAAAGTCACTCAAACGAAAACTTAATGTTAGAAGTAAGTGCAAGATTTGTAAATTATGATGGACAATATTTAATTCAAGCTATAGCACGTGACGTTAGTGAACAACATGCTCTAACAGACAAAATGGTTCAGGCAGACAAATTAGTTCTTTTAGGACAGCTTTCTGCAGGTGTTGCTCATGAAATAAGGAACCCACTTGCGGCAATTAATTTGAATTTGCAAATACTTAAACGAAATACACCAGCAGACAAACCTGAATCGAACTATATTTCAACTGCACTTCAAGGAGTAGATAGAATTTCAAGAATTGTTGAAGTAACTTTGAATTTATCTAGACCAGCAATGCCAGATATTAAAGGAATAAATATAAACTCACTTATTCCAAATGTTTTAGATATGGTATCAATGACCTTAAAACGTAAAGAAGTGAAAGTAGAGTTAATTTTAGCAGACAATCTGCCCAACATTTCAGCTGATGCAAAACAAATGCAACAAGTTTTCATTAATTTACTTACAAATGCAGCTGATGCTATAAAAGTAAAAGGTGAAATTAAAATCGAAAGCTTTTATGAAGAAGCCCAAAAAGCAAATGAAGGATCTTATGTGGTGGTTGCAGTTTCTGATAATGGAATTGGTATGACTAGTGATGAATTACAAAAAATCTTTAATCCATTTTTTACCAGAAAAGCTGATGGAACTGGACTAGGGTTACCAATAGTACAAAGAATAATGCACCAACACTCTGTTGTTATAGATGTAGAAAGCTCTCCCGGAAATGGTACTACTTTTTATATTAAGCTTCCAGTACCAAGAGAAAGTTAAAAAAAAAGCTACCTTTTTAATAGATAGCTTTATAATTAATTACTTATGATTTGGCACTTTAGGCATTTCCTGAAATAAATAATCTTTAGGAATTTCAAACTCATTATCTTTAAGTTTCTTAAAGCTTACTTCAACAGCTTTTAGATTTAAATTATTCATTTTAACTTCCATCAACCCTGATGAAGCTAAAGATGTACCAATATTGCCACCTTTTGCCAAACTAGATATTATATTTGGATCTTTAAAAAGTATAATTAAGTTTTTAAAGTTGAGTTCTTTTTTAACACCAAAATCTTTTGCAAACCAAACTTCAATATTATTTAGTGAATCATCTTGAAAAATTATTTGCTCACATAAATGTCCAGCAATAGTTTTGGTCTTACCATTAAATTTTAATCCAATTTCATTTTTTGATCTTGATGTGTCAATTGGTACATCAGGAATATCAACTTTCATAGCAATTTTTTGATCTTTAAATAGAATATATGTAGATTTATCTTCTTTAATCAATATTTCAAAATAGCCAGCAATAGGGATTGTTAATCTAAATTTATTTAAATCTCCCTTAGCATAACTATAAATATCCATAGATGTTTCATTGTAACTAAAATCATATTTAACATACCCTTCAAAAGTGTTTTTTGCAAACAAATTTAAACTATACATTAAAAATAAAAATACTACGATTTTGGATTTATTCATAAGATTTTATTGGTTTTGATTAATTAAACTTAACTGGAACAGCATTAACTGAAGAATAATCATAAAATCCAATTCCATTCTTTCTACCATAATGTCCCGCATTAACAAGTTTCTTAAGTAATGGACAAGCTCTATATTTATTGTCACCCAAATCATTATGTAACACTTGAAGAATATATAAACAAGTATCTAATCCAATTAAATCAGCTAAAGCCAATGGACCCATTGGATGAGCAAAACCAAGTTTTGCAACTTCGTCTATTCCATCAACAGTTCCTATATTTTCCATCAAAGCAAATACGGCTTCATTTATATATGGTAACAAAATTCTATTAGCAATAAAACCAGGAAAATCATTTGCTAAAACAGGAGTTTTACCTAATTTCAAAGTCATTTCATTTATTGCATTATAAACTTCATTAGAAGTTTCAAGACCTCTAATAATTTCTACTAATTTCATTACTGGAACAGGGTTCATAAAGTGCATTCCAATAACTTTGTCTGGTCTGCTAGTTTTGGCTGCAATTTCAGTAATTGAAATAGTTGAAGTATTGGTGGCTAAAATAGCATTTGAGTTTATTGAATGGTCTAAATCGTGGAAAATTTTAAACTTCAATTCTTTATTTTCTGTTACTGCTTCAATTACTAAATCTGAATCAGAAGCATTTTTAAAATCAGTAATAGTTGAAATTCTAGATAATGTTTCTTTAGCTGATTCTTCAGAAATTGTGCCTTTTGAAACTTGTCTTGCTAAGTTTTTGTCAATTGTAGCAATTGCTTTATCCAAAGAATTTTGGTTTAAATCACAAAGAGTAACATTGTATCCATTTTGAGCTGCTACGTGTGCTATCCCATTACCCATTTGACCAGCACCCAAAACCAATATTTTATTAATAATCATATACTTTCTCTATATTTTGAAAAACTAATGTATTCAAAATTAATGAAATTGAATTAGATTATATAGGAATATCTAAGTTAAGCTTGAAAAATTTTGTCAAATAATGAAATTCATATTTTAAGAATGTTATAACAAAATTAAAACTTATCGTCATCATTTCTAAAAATGAAATTAAATGATGTGAGTGATCCATAACATCTGGTAATATAGGACTGAAGCTTTATTTTTTCACCATCTGAAATTTCTTTATTAGAATTAATTTGCATTTCAAGTACTCTAAGATTATCTCTCATCATAATAATTTTGTGAAGCATTTTCTCAATTGGTATATCATGCTCTTTAAGACTTTTGTCATAAGGAACAAACTTAACAGTTCCATTTTCCCACTTAGGAGCTAAATCTGCATCATTTTGAGACTGAATTTCTTCAGCTAAAAATTTGGCAAGCATACGCATTTCTTGAATTTCCATTTTATATACTCCAGTGACCTTTTTCTGGGTGATGTAAATTAAATTTATCGCTTCCTAATTGTACAAAAACAGTCCTAGAAATATCTCCACCAACTTCTTCAGCCACTATTTTAATACCATTTTTAAGTAATCCTGCTTTTGATGCCAAATGATTTCTCTGACCAATTCCAAAAAAATCACCAATTGCAACTCTAGTTACTGCTCCACCAGCTAATTTAGCATTTATGTCTTTAATGTTACACCCCATATTTTGCATTTTATCAAGAATGGATTTTATAGCAGTATCTGCAAAATATCCTGGAACTAACTTGGCTTTTTCTAAATCATTGGTTGAAGTTGGGAGTACTATATGCGCTAAAGCTACAACCTCAGGCTTTCTACAAAATAGTGCCAAACCAATGCAAGAGCCTAAAGCAAAAATCTTTAGTATTTTTGTTGGATCATTTGTTACCTCAAAAATACCCATACCAAGAATTACTTGGTCTGTTTTACTATTTCTATCCAATACAACTGAGCTATATGCTTGATGCTTTGGTTGAATAACAACCTTATTTTTCAAATAAGAAACATCTTTAGTAGCAGCAACTTTTACTTTTACCCACAATTGTTTTAATAAATCAAATAAAGCATTTGGTCCACCTGCTGGTTTAGATATAAAATCAACAGCACCTGCATCAAAAGCATCTAATGTAATTTGTGAATCTTTAGAAGTTACGGAGCTTAAAACAATTGTAGGGATGGGATTTAATGGCATTTGTTTATGAAGGAACTGCAAACCATTCATATTTGGCATTTCCATATCAAGAACAATTACATCAGGATTTAATAATTTCACTTTTGACAAAGCAATTATACCATCTGTTGCTGTACCAACAACTTGAATAAATGGATCTTGCTCTAAACCTTTTGATAGAATTTGTAATACCAAGGGTTGATCATCAACTAATAACACTTTAATTTTTTGAATTGACATATTTTACTAATTCTAATTTAAATTATTAGCAAAATTAACAATAATCAACTCAAAATCAAACTTTAATCTTTAAGAGCACCAGAAGTTAGCCCATTTATAATCTGTTTTTGAAACAAAATGAATAATAAAATCACTGGTGTTGCCGAAATGCTAGCTCCTGCCATTAAATGTCCCCAATCGATAGATTGTTTACCCAAATAAAATGCCAAACCTACTGGTAATGTTCTTATTTGTTCAGAACTAGTCAAAATAAATGGAAAAAGAAATGAATTCCAATTGCTTAGAAAAATGAAAATACTTAAAACTGTTAAAATAGGTTTGCATAAAGGCATTACTATTCTAAATAAGATATACCAATCACTTGCACCATCTACTCTTGCAGCATCTTCAATATCAATAGGTATTGATTTAATATATTGATATACTAAAAATATACCAAAAGGAGAAACCAACCAAGGTATAATTAATGAAAAGTATGTATTAAGCCACCCTAATTCTACCATTAATCTGTAAATTGGAATCATCACAACATGACCAGGTATTAACAATACACCCAAGACAGTTGCAAACAATATTTTGCTAATTTTGAATTTTCTTCTAGCAAAAGCATAAGCAACAGTAGTACAAAATAATATATTTCCAATTGTAACAAAGCTTGCTATTACAAAAGAATTTATAAAATACAAACCAAAAGAATCTGAAGAGAAAGTCTCAGAGTAGTTAATAAAAGAAAGTGGAGATACTAATAAATCTTTAAATGAATTGAATGCTTCTGGATTTTGTTTAAATGAAAGTAATAACATCCAAAATATTGGGTAAATGAACATTAATGAAAGTAAAATAAGAATTGAATTTAATATTATTTTTTTCATTTTTAATAAATATTAATTCTTAAGTATTCTTTCTTTTGAAACTATAGTTTGCAATTGCTTCACCAATTTTATTTTCTATTTGTTTATAACTACCCAC
>JAPLFM010000042.1 GCA_026390675.1 Candidatus Kapaibacterium sp.
ACCTGTTGTATATAATTTAGTATCATCAGAAGCTGTTTCATCAGCATCTAATTTTGAAAACATATATTGAAAACCTATTTTTGGTACAATTAAAATGTTTTTGGATATTGGGTATTTGTACCCAATATCAATCTGAGTTCCAAATCTAGTAGGTACAGTTGCATCAGATTCAAATGACATTTTAGTTGTTTTTGATTGATTAACAGTACCATAGTTATAATAACATTCACCTAAAGAACTTATATTTTCTTCAAATTCTAAAGTTGATTTCCCAAGCTGTAAATGAATTGTTGGACCAATTAGAATAAACAATTCTGGAGTTGCATCCCATCTCAATTGAGGAGTTAAATCCAAATATGAAACAGAATTAGTATAATTCCCAGTAACTTGTGCATCTGCTATACTAATAGAACCATTAGATTGATCAACCACTTGACAATCTCTAATAGCATCTTTTTTATTACTATATTTCTTGTTATCATAAGCAAGTTTAAATTGAAACCCAAGATTATTAGATATCCCGTAATCTATGAAAACACCAACAAAAGGTGATATACCAGTTCCTGATTCAAATACTGCAAATCTAGAATTTGGAGTAAGCCCATTCATAGTTTGAGCAAACATATTAAAATTTAATCCACCTTCAACTCCAATAATAATAGAACTTTTTGAAGTTGATATTGATTTTGCATTTTGTTGTACCTTTCTATTTCCGATTGCTTTATTCCCGTGAGGACGCAAAACATCCTCGCTTTGAGCAAATGAAAAATTGTACTTCATAAAAATAAGTACTATTATAGTTAATGCTGATTTCACTTATACTCCGTAATATTATTTAATTGAGATTTTACATTTTTGTATATGCAAATTAATGAATATGCATTCAAATATCAAAATTTAATAAGCACTTTATTCATTTGATTTTTGAATTATATATCCAATGTGAATGTATGGCATTTGTCTATCTCTAAATTTATTATAATCATCGCCTCTATAAAAATTTGAGTAGACATAACCTAATCCAATCTCCCAATTTTTAGAATTTATGAGAAGAGTTAAACCTGAATATAAATATTTATTAGGTAAACTAAATCCATCATCTATAAAAGTAAGACCAATTGGTAAAGCAAAATGCATTCTTGTTCTTTGATTTTTATATATTTCATAAGCCATTGAAAGTTGAATACCACTAATTGGTCTTGCGAATAGAATTGTTGAAAAACTACCTAAACTCATTCGACCTTTAATTTTTTTCCAATTATAACCGATATCTAAGTTTAATACTGATGGGTGGCCAAGTGCAATACCATATTCCCAATTACTTGATTTAGTAAATTGTATTGAATCCTTTTCTATTAAAGATATTTTAGAAGTTGAATCAATTGAATCTTTTGATTTTAAACATTTAAAATTGAAAAAGAAAATTATTATAACAAACATTGATACTTTCATAACTCAACTCCTTCCATAAAATAAGTTTTCATTAAGCCTTTGCCTTTGATTTCCATTTCGCCACGTGAAGTGAAAGAGAAAACCCCCTCGCCCCCTTTAAATAAGGGGGTAGAAGAAATTTTGTTTTTGAAGCGTTCGGTGGTGTGGATTTTATCAGGTTCACCATTTTGTTCCATTCGAGCTGCCAT
>JAPLFM010000178.1 GCA_026390675.1 Candidatus Kapaibacterium sp.
CTGATGATGCAACTTCTTCAATAAATGGTGGGGATATGGGTGATTTTTATGGCCGTACTTCTGGTTTTGAAAAAACAGGCACTCCATTAATTGGTGAGTTTGTTGATGCATTGTTCAAATTAAAAGATGGTGAAATCTCAGATGTAGTTAAATCTACTTATGGCTTTCATATTATTAAAAGAGATTCCTCAAGACCTTATATCTATGAAAAAGATTTAGATGATATTAAAAAGATTTACAAAACACAATTTTATGAAATAGATAAAGCAAAATTTTTAGATTCTGTTTCAGCAAAACTTGGTTTTGTGATAGAAAGTGCAACTTTAAAAGATTTGCTTTCAAATTTTGACACAACTAAAACTAGCTTAGATACTACTTGGGCAAACAATATTAGTGATGATTTGAAAAAGAAAACACTTTTTTCTTATAGAAAAATGACATCAACTGTTGGTGATTTTATTACTAAAATCAAAACTACTCCAAAGTATCGTAGCACTGCTAATACTTACGAAGGATTTAAAAAAGTTATCAAGGCTACTGTTGAACCATTAGTAATTGATGACGCAACTAAAAATTTAGAAAAAGATTTTGATGAATTTGCTTCATTAGTTAAAGAGTTCCATTATGGTATGTTGCTTTTTAAAGTTGAAGCACAGCAAGTTTGGGATAAATTGAAATTTGATTCAGTTGCAGCTAAAATATATTGGGATTCGACTAAAACTAGATATATTACTAATGTTATGTATGATATTACTGAAATATTAGTACTTTCTGATTCTACTGCCAATGAGATATATGAAAAAGCTAAAAAAGGTGCTAATTTTGAAACTTTAGCTTCTGAAAATACTGTTAGAACTGGCTATAGAGAGAAAAAAGGTAATTTTGGATCTTTGGATTCTAAAAGAAACAAATTTGTTAATGTACTTATCAAAGAAAAAATTGAAAAAGGGCTAATTACAAAACCTCAAAAGTTTGAAAATGGATTTACTATTATTAAAATAAATAAAATTGAAGAGCCAAGACAGAAAACATTTGAAGAAGCTATATCTGAATTTGCTCCAGCTTTTCAAGAGATTCAACAAAAAAACTTGATGACTAAGTGGCTTAATAATGTAAGATCTAACCATCCAGTTAGTTATGATAAAAATGCAATCGAAAAACTTTTGGTAAAATAATTTTAAATGAAAATAAAAATCTTAATATTAGTATTTTTTTTCTTAGGAGTTGGGAACATCTTTTCTCAAATTTCTGAAGGTCAATCTCTAGATAGAATAGTTGCAGTAATTGGTAAAGAAATTGTTTTGCAATCTGAAATAGATGGTGAAATGGCAAGGATGATGCAACAAAATGCAAAAATCAATTTCCAAGATTTAAAGCTAAGAGATCAAGTGCTTGAAAGAATTATTAGTGAAAAACTAATAGTAACAAAAGCAATTGAAGACTCAATTGAAGTATCTGATGATGAAGTTAGTCAAAGGTGGAATGAATTCCTTTCTACAGCTGTTAGGCAGTATGGTTCTGAAAAGAGACTTGAAGAAGTATTTGGCAAATCGATTAATAGAGTGAAATTTGAATATTTAGATTTAATTAAAAAGAAACTATTATCTGAAAAATTAATTCAAAGTAAATTTGCAACCCTTACAGTTTCCCAAAAAGATGTAGAAGAATTCTATACTAATTTTAAAGATAGTTTAGAAATGGTTCCTGAAAAGGTTGCTATATATAATATCATCAAATATGTAAAGGCTAACAAAGCAGCGAAAGAAGATGTTTTTGAATTTGCTAAAAAACTAAGAGATTCAATTGTGACTAGTGGTGATTTTGGGTATTTTGCTAAGAAATACAGTGCAGACCCAGGCTCAGCTCAAGATAGTGGCAAATTAGGTTGGTTTGACAAAGGCAAACTTATGCCAGAATTTGAAAAGGCTGCTTTCGCTTTACAAAAAGGTGAAACATCAATGCCAGTTGAAACACCATTTGGTTATCATATTATTCAAACTTTAGACAAGAAAAAGGAAGCAATTAATTCTAGACATATTTTACTAAAAATTGGTCAAACTGATAGCGATAAAGACACAGTTAAAAACACTCTTTTGGAAATTAAACGTAAAGTTGCTATTGGATTTTCTTTTGAGGAATTAGCAAAACTAAACTCTGATGATCAAAACACAAAAGGCTTTGGTGGATTTATAGGTAAACTACCTTTAGAAGAAATGCCTGCTAGTTTAAGAGAAATAGTTGTTAATATGAAAAGTGGTGAAGTTAGCGATCCTCTACCCTATTCATTAGATCCATCAAAACAAGGCTTTCAAGTAATTTATAAAAAAGAAGTTATTCCAGCTCACAAAGCTTCGCTTGAAACTGATGCTAAAACAATTGAACAATATACTACTGTAATTAAAAAACAGAAAGCATTGCAAATTTGGGTAAATGAATTGAAAAATGAAATTTACTGGGAAAAGAAATAATGTTCGAAGTTCAAGATTGGGGACTTATTGATTATCAAGAAGCTTGGGATAGACAAAATGAAATTGTTAAAGACATTCAAGCAAATAGAAATCGGAATGTTTTAGTTCTTTGCGAGCACCCTTCTGTAATTACTGTTGGTAAAAATGGACATGATAATAATATAATACCTACAACCGAATTTTTGAATAGTCTTGGATTGCAAGTGATTTATAACAATCGTGGTGGTGATGTTACTTTACACAACCCTAAACAGCTTGTTGGCTATCCAATTTTCAATCTTAGCTCTATGAAAGAAGATTTGCACTGGTTTCTAAGAAAAGTTGAAGAAACAATAATTGATGTAATTGCTAATTGGAATTTAGTTGGCGATAAAGTAGAAGGCTTAACAGGTGTGTGGCTAGAAGAAAAAAGAAAAATATGCGCAATGGGCTTTCATTGCTCAAGATGGGTTACTTCACACGGCTTTGCTCTAAATGTTGCCAATGCACTTGAAGAATTTAATTACATCATTCCATGCGGAATTACTGATAAAGAAGTTACTTCAATTAGCAAAGAAACTGGCACAGAGATTGATATGAGTATAGTGAAACAAATTACAATTGAAAGTTTCAAAAAGCAGTTTGGATTTTAAGAGTAAATCATTTTTTTCTTGCATATATTAAAATTTTGTATTATTTTTGTAATCACAATTGTTCTTTAAATAAGCGAAAATAGCTCAGTTGGTAGAGCACAACCTTGCCAAGGTTGGGGTCGCGAGTTCGAGTCTCGTTTTTCGCTCGACGATTTTACAATCGTTTTCCTCTTTATGCTGCATGCCTTGCCGTCACTTCCCCCCGATGGTAAGGCATTTTTTTTGTTTATATATTTGAATAGGTTATGGCTCAAGTAATTAGACTTGCTAAAATTAGTGACTCTGAAAACATCTATAATATTTACAAAGAAATAGTTGAAAATTCCACTATATCATTTGAATATGAAATAGTAAGCAGATATGAAATTGAAAGAAGGATTCAATCTGTCATAGCTAATTTCCCTTGGATTATTTGTGAAGTTGATGGTAAGTTTGCTGGATATGCTTATGCTAACAAACACAAAGAGAGATCTGCTTACAAATGGTGTGTAGATACTTCTATTTATGTAGATAAAAACTTTTACAAAATGGGAATTGGCAAAGCTCTTTATACCAAACTTTTCGATATTCTAAAAGCACAAGGATTTATAAATGCTTATGCTGGTATAGCTTTACCTAATGATGCAAGTATTGCTTTACACAAGTCACTTGGATTTGAAATAATTGGTATATATCACAAAACTGGTTATAAATTTGGAAAATGGATAGACGTTAGTTGGTGGGAAAAGAAAATCCAAGACTTACCTAACGAACCTCAAAATCCTAAATCTATAGCTGAAATTGGTTTGTAAATAATATTGGTTCTTCTCTATTTTGAGTGGGTAATTTAAAAATATTTCTTAAATTGCATTTATGGAAAGCAAAGAAATATTTTCGATGGCATTAAACATATCATTACCTTGGTATGTAGAAAATGTATTGATGAACTTAGATTCATC
>JAPLFM010000076.1 GCA_026390675.1 Candidatus Kapaibacterium sp.
CATATCCAGCAATCATTAAAATTTGTTTAAAGATTTGAGGGGATTGTGGTAAAGCATAAAATTTACCTTTATTTATTCTGCTTGGTACTAAGAAATCTCTGGCTCCTTCAGGAGTTGACTTCATTAAAACTGGTGTTTCTAATTCAATAAAATTATTTTCATAAAAATATTGATGAGTGATTTGATATAATTTATTTCTAATAATAAAATTATTTTGTAGTATGGGCCTTCTTAAATCAAGATATCTGAATTTAAGACGTTGTTCTTCAGAAGTTGCTAGATCATCAATTATTTCAAAAGGAGGGAGTTCAGCTTTGTTTATAATTCCAAAATCAACAACTAATATTTCAATTAATCCTGTGAGAATTTTTGAATTTGGGTTTTCTCTTTTTCTGACAATTCCTTCAGCCCAAACAACAAACTCAGTTTTAGCTTCTCTAATTTTAATTGCAAGGTCTGGCGAATTATCAGTTTCTACAACTAATTGAGAAATCCCATATCTATCTCTTAAATCAATAAATATCAACATTCCCATATCACGAACTGTAGCTACCCAACCATTCAATATTACATTTTGAAATTGATTTTCTAATCTTAATTCGCCACAATTTGCCGTTCTTTGTTTCCACATACTAATTCCATTTTATATTTGTTGATTTTAAAAGATTGCAAAATTACAAAAAAAAAGCTAAAATTAGTCTTTGTATTTAGCTTAAAATCGAAATTGTTGATTGCAAAGTATTATATTAAGCTATATCAATTTCTATTTTCATATCCAAAGCAATTTCAAGCATTTCTTTTCTTCTATTTGCACCCCATAATTCAATATCTGGATTAGCCAAACTTGAACTTGAACTCAGTTTAATCATAGCTTTGTTATTAATTACTTTGCATTTCACATGACCTACAGATTGTATTTGTCTTCTATCAATTCCTTCAGCTATTCTAAGTATTCCACCTAAAACCCATACAATTCTTTTTTCCTTATTTGAAAGAATAGTGTAATTTTCATGAATTTCTTTCGGCATACTTTTTCTATGGTATCTTGAAATATTGGCTATTAGTTCTTGTTCATCATTTGTAAAACCTGGCAATATACAATTTTTAATAATATAATAGCTATGTCTGTGATGACTATCAAGTGAAATTTGAATTCCAATATCATGTAACAATGCAGCAGACTCTAAAATTTCCTCTTCTTCAATCCCGAATTTATGAATGTCTTTAAGGTCATTAAAAATATCTGAACAAATTTTTCTAACGTGTTCTGAATGGATTAAATCTACATTGTATTTTTTAATAACATTGAGTACAGATTGATAACGTAAATCTGCTAAATGTTGAAATTTGAGAATAGTTGTTCTTTTCTGAACAGTTTCAAAAACGATACCCTCTCTTAAAGCATAAGCCGAAATTACTATTTTTTTTATACCTAAGTATTTTATGGCAAACTCATTAATTAAAGATCCTGCAAGCAATATATCTGATCTTGAAGTATCGATACCATTTAATTTTGAAATTTCATTTGCTGTTTTTGCACTTTTAATTTTATCAATAGTATTTAGAAAATCTTTAGAAGATACAGTTAATCCATTTGTAATTTCAGGCAAATAATTCTTTCTTTCGAGATAAGCCATTGATACAATTGTTTGAATTGTTCCTGAAGTTCCAATAAATATGTCAAAGCCAATTTCTTTTACTTTTTCCAAAAGTGGTTGCCACTCACCTTTGATATAATCTTGACATTTTGATATACTATCTGAATCAATAGTTATGTTTTCAAAATATCTCTTAGTAAGTCTAATTGCACCTAATTTAATACTATTAATTAAATGCGTTTCACCTTTTTCAGATAATATTGTTTCAGTACTACCACCACCTATATCAATTACTAAAGCTTTTTTTCTAAATATTGGTAAAGCATGCATTACGCCAATATTAATGAGTCTTGCTTCTTCTAAACCAGAGACTACTTCAACTTCAATTCCAGTTTTTTCATAGACTTTGTTTACAAACTCTGCTTTATTTTCTGCTTCCCTAATTGCACTTGTGGCAACTGCTCTTATTTCAGCCTTTTCTGCTTTAGCAATTTTAGCAAATCTTGAAAGAGTTTGGACTCCTCTTGATATTGCATCACTCTTCAAAAACTTCATATCACCAGAAGATGAGCCTAATCGAACTACTTCTTTTTCTCTAGCTGTTATGTTAATTAATCCATTAGAATCAACATTTGCAACAACCATGTGAAATGAGTTTGTCCCAACATCAATTGCAGCTATTTTATTATTTACTATCATTATTTTGAATTGTCTTAAATTTCAATTACAATACTAAGCATAATATCATTACAAACAAAAAAAATACTCCAAAAGGAGTATTTTTCACTAATTTATTTTTGTCGAGTAGCTTCCTTTAACTTATTCGGGTCATACTTGCCATTTAATTTAATTATTTCCACTTCAAATATTACTACAGCATCTCCTGGAATTTTAGGCGGTGCTCCTTGAACACC
>JAPLFM010000078.1 GCA_026390675.1 Candidatus Kapaibacterium sp.
AAAAGGAAATTCTAAAATATTGAAATTATCTTTAGATCCAAAACGAAGGCAATGGTTTCTTGGATTATGGGATAATTCTAGGCAATTTACATTACCTGTTAAATATGAATAATATTTTCTAATGAATTATTTGGGTTTAATTTACATTTTTCATAAGAAGATCATTTGAATTTTGATTGAACTCCGATTTTTTTTATTACTAATATTAAGGGGATAAATATCATAATAACTCTTTTGTTTGATTAGCTAATACTTTTTCCTTAACTTACTTTAATATGCTAGTGTTGTTTCAAAATTGTTTAGAATTTACTTTAATTCAATATTTGTTAATATTTTATTAAGTTGTTCGTTAAATGATTTTGATTATTGTGAAAAGTTAAAAATTAGGTAGAATAATGTTTGCAACTGTTAAGAATATTCATTTTGTTGGTATAGGTGGCATTGGTATGAGTGGTATTGCAGAGATACTACTCAATCAAGGATTCAATGTAAGTGGCTCTGATATGTCTAAATCTGAAAACACAGATTACTTAGAAAAACAAGGAGCAACAATTTATATTGGTCATAATTCTGCTAATGTAGCAAATGCCGAAGTAGTTGTTTATTCTAGTGCAGTAAAACCTAATGAAAACCCAGAAACAGTTTATGCACTTCAAAACAAGATCCCATTAATTCGTAGAGCTGAAATGCTTTCCGAGGTTGCAAGATTAAACTATTGTCTAGCTGTCTCAGGTACTCATGGGAAAACAACTACTACATCTATGGTTGCATTGATTTTAATAAAAGCTAATATTGACCCAACTGTGCTTGTAGGTGGAAGGCTTTCAGACTTCGGTGGTACAAATGCTAGACTTGGGAAAGGTAAATGGACAGTTTTGGAAGCTGATGAATTTGACAGATCATTTTTACAACTTTTTCCTACTATTGCTATTATTAATAATATTGAAGCCGAACATTTAGATATTTATAAAGATATTGAAGATTTAAAAACTACATTCCTTGAATTTGCTAACAAAGTTCCATTTTATGGATTTGTAGCACTTGGGTTAGATGATGGCAGAAATAGAGAAATTATGTCTTCAATTAATAAGCGTGTAGTTACTTATGGACTTTCTAGACACTGTGATGTTAGAGCCGAATCAATAATGTATGATGACAGAAATGCCACTTTTACTGTTGTAGAAAATAATGTAAAGCTTGGAGAAGTAACTATAAGTATTCCCGGTGCACATAATGTTAAAAATGCACTCGCAGCTATAACTGTTAGTAGAGGTTTGGGGATAGAATTTGATATTATACAAGAAGCGCTTGGAGAATTTAAAGGTGTAAATCGCAGATTTGAATTTAAAGGTTACTACAATGGTGCAATGCTAATTGATGATTATGCTCATCACCCTTCAGAAGTTTCTGCTACACTCGATGCAGCAAGAAATGGATGGGATAAGAGAGTTATTTGTATATTCCAACCACATACTTATACTAGAACTCGTGATTTATATAAAGAATTTGGTCAATGTTTTGACAATGCTGACATATTAATAGCAACTGATGTTTATGCTGCTAGAGAAACTCCAATTGATGGAGTTAATGGAGAGCTAATTGCAAATGCAGCAAAAAAATATGGACATAAAAACGTAGTTTATATTCCAAATGTTGATGATATAACTGCATATTTAAAAGATATAATCACCAAAGATGATATTGTTGTTTCTGTTGGTGCAGGAAATGTTTGGAAAGTAATAGCCGAACTAGCAGCTTCTAATTAAGTAAATAATTTTGTTCAATTTTAATTTTAGATTTTAATAGGTATTTCAATGATGAGAAAGTTTTTTGGATTGTTAATAATAGCTCTAATTTTACCATTTATGAGTTTTGCTAAAAACGAAAAAAGTGTAATTGCAAAAGTAGGTAAAGAAGAAATAACTTTGGAACAACTTGAAAAAGCATTCCAACGCAATATGAATCGTAAAAACGAAAAACTAGCAACTGTTTCAAAAGATAGTTTATACAATTTCCTAGATTTATATATTAACTACCGTTTAAAAGTATTAGATGCGATAGACAAAGGTTTTGAAAAAGACTCATCTGTAAAGGCTGATATTACCCAAAATAGAAAATCACTTGCTGAATCTTTTTATTTTGATAAATATCTTCTTAGCCCTACAATGGAATATTATATGAAGCAACGCCAAAGAGCTGTTAAGTTTGCTTATATATTAATTACATATTCTCCTGAAATGGCACAAAAGCACTACACTTCTAATATTCCAATGGCTAATGACTCTGCTTGGATAAAAGCAAAAGAAGCTATGAAACTTATTAAATCTGGAAAAGCATTTGAAGAAGTTGCTAAAGAATATTCTATAGACAAAGAAACTGCGAAAAATGGTGGTGTTGTAAATAGTTATTTTACAATTGGGAAATTACAAAGAGAGCTTGATAAAGCTTTGTTTTCACTAAAAGCAGGAGAAGTTTATCCTGAAATACTTAAAACTAGTTACGGATATTTTATAATTAAACTAGTTACTGAAGAACCAAGGTTAGTTATCAAACCTTCTCATATTCTTATAACATTTGAAAATGATTCTGTTCATGTGAAAGCAGC
>JAPLFM010000085.1 GCA_026390675.1 Candidatus Kapaibacterium sp.
CCAAAACATAAATTCGTTGATGTAATTTGTGCCAAAATTGTTACTATTCCTGTATTCATATCATAAGAATAATCATTTCCACATATAGTATAATTCATTGTGCAGTTAGAGCCATAGTCTTCCTCTTTGATAGAAATATTAATACAAGGTGTAACACTTGGGTCAGTATCAATACTTGGGTCAAAATACCCACTTTCATATATTGCCATCACCTGACTATTAGCGTCCCTTGCGTATATTGTGTTCATCACAGGAGTTTGTTTCATTACTCTATTGCCGCTCGCATCATATACGTATTTGGCTATTTGCGAAGCAGTACCATTCACCGCTTTCACTTTACCATCCACCGTCCACTGAATATTGCTTATCCCAACATCTGTGATTTGGTTCCCCGAAGCATCGTAAGTGTATGTGGTAGCACTCAGTTGGTCGTCTATATCGTCAGAGAAAGTTGCATTAGGCACACCATCATTTATATTAGTAAGTTTATTAGTTCCTGGAGTGTAATTATAATTAAAAGCATCCACACCAGTTCCATTTTGAGCCCTACCCAAAGTTTTAATATTTCCATTAGGGTCGTAGGTATAACCAGTATTATAGTCATTTGGCAAAGCTGGAGGCACACTCGGAGCAGTCCACACAGCAGGCGACGAATTATTTGTTCTGAACATAGTATTAGATTCTTTCAGTCTATTTATATAATCATACTTAAAAGTGAAATCAAGTTGCTTTGCAAAATTAATACTATTATTCGTACCAAGCTTATAATTATTTTCAATAGATGCAATATTTCCATTGAAGAGACCAAAAAAGCCATAATTCCCCTCTCGGACAGACTACGTCTGTTATAGAGGGGTGGCTGGCTTCGAGCCAGACGGGGTGTTGTATTTGTCCTCCTCTAACAAAATTGCAACAGCATTTTCATAACTCATAATTCATAATTGTTTTGCAAACCGTTTGCAAACGGATTCCCAATCCTTTGCAAACAAATTCAAAATGGTTGGCAAGGTGTTAGTTAAATCTGTATCTATTTTTGCATAAATTTATTTATCATATTTACAGGTAAAATTATTCAAAACCTAGCTACATCTACAAAAACATACAAACTAAAGAACGAGTCAGACAAAGATTACAAATACTTTGTTCGCTTTCTTGAACTTGGTTCAGTTTCAGAATTAGCAAATGAACTTAAAGGAAGAACCTCAGAACGAAACCTGTATTATATTGCAGAAAGAAATAATTGGGTTGAAAGAAAAAACAAAATTCAAACTAAAGTTAGTGTTAGTTCATTAGACAAAAATATTGACAAGCTAAATAAAATTCAAGAATTGGAAATCGATAACACAATTGACAGTTTATACCTTGTCGAATTTACAATGAACAAAGTTATTTCTAAATTGCAAAACAAGTTGGAAATCCTTTTGGAAAATGAAGAGGAAAATATTGACAAAATCATTAAATTAACAAAAGATATTAATTCGATTGTAAGTCAATATCGAAAAAACAGCAGCAACTTAAAAGATAAACTAATAGAACTTGGAATTAAAAATAAACCAAAAGAAGTAGAAGAAACATTACCAACTTTTGATTTAGATAAACAAATGGCAGAACTAGAAAACGCATTTAAAGATTTACAAAATATAACTGCCGACTTA
>JAPLFM010000043.1 GCA_026390675.1 Candidatus Kapaibacterium sp.
AAGCTATAATAAAAGATAAAGATTTGATTGATAGTACCGGAAAAGTAACAGGAGTTGAGCCAAGACTTATTGTTACAACTCTTATAGGTGAACAAATTAGATTATTTAATTCAACTAGAAAAAAGATTAAAAAAGTATTAGGTCCCTTGAAAATCCTTTCAGTTGAAAACAATATTTCTTATGGTGTAACTGGAATTAAAGATTTTACAGCAGAAGCAGTTGAAATGAATTTAAAAGATAGCAGTTCTGAATTTTACCTTGGTAAAAAATATGAGCAATTATTAAAATTTTATACACAAGATACATTAGCAGAAAGAAGATCCAATTTAGTAAATATGAAAAAACATTATTTTTCTTATTTATATTCAGCTCTTATTTTAAAACAAGTTAGAGCTCAATGGCAGAAATCAGGTTATGATATTTCAAACAGACCTGAAATTTTATCAACGCTTTTTAATGTTGGATTTAGTGCTTCTCATCCAAAACCAAATCCAATAGTAGGTGGTTCTAGAGTAATGATAGGAGAAAAAGAATATACTTTCGGTGGTATAGCTTATGAATTTTACTATTCAGGCGAATTAGCTAAATTGTTCCCTTATCAAAAAAATAAATGGAAAGATTAATTACTTATTAAGTGGAGTTTGCACTTCTATCAAAACTGTTCGACAGTAAAATCTACCTTCTGGTATAAGATTAGAAAAATATGATTGTGAAGAACCAATGCCTTCTACTTTATCAATTTTGAAATTTGTTTTTAAGTTTAATATAAAATCTTTAACAGAATTGGCTCTGTTTAATGATAGTTGCATATTATGATTTTCCTCACCTAATCTATCAGTAGAACCAGTAATTTTAGTTGTTGATGTAGGTAAAATAGAAAAATTAATAAAGTCTTTAAGCATTTCTTGGTTTTGATGAGTAATATCTGATTTATCAAAATCAAAAACAATTAGATTAAGTCTGCCAACTTCAAATTGGTTTTTAAATTTATTATACTTAATATCAACAGATTCTGACTCTGAATAATCACCTTTTTTTAATTTAATTTCTGCTTTTAGAGTGGTTAAATTTTCCTTTTGATTTCCAATTTTATTCATTAATTCAAAAGTTAATGGTATTTCTATATTATTATTCTTAGCTTTGCCTTTGCCATTGTAAATTGGAAAATTATCGGCATATATAAAAATATCATAATCAAACTCATTAAGTAGATTAGCATTTTGAGATTTAATATTCATTTCAATATTAGTTTTGTGCGAAGTAAACTCTAAAAATTTTGAATGATATACTGGCTTCATTAAGTCAGAAAAATTAGTATTTATTTCAATTCTTCTATTTTCTTGAAATCCTTCATTATAAGCAGATGAAGTAGCTTTCTGAGGAGTTTCCCTTGATTTTAATGTCATTCTTTCCCTAGGGATTTCCCAAACTTTATTAAGATATTCAGAAATTGTATTAGCTCTTTGGCTTGCCAAACTTAATCTTTCTTCTTTACTTTGGAGTTCAATGCCATCTGTTACCCCAGTTATTTCAATTTTAGAATTAGGATATTTATTCATTCTGTTTCCCAAAATATCTAACATTCTATAATATATATCTAAAGTTTGTTTTGATAATTTCTCTTCACTAAATGAAATTCTATTTAAATTCGACACATATTGTGGTTTAAGTTCAGCCGACGCACTATCAAAAAATACATAAGGTAATAGAGGATATGTTTGAGTAACAATTGTTTCTGTGATCTCTAAAGGAGTTATTTTTATTTCTTCGATTTGTTTTTCCTGTTTATTAGGTTCCGGTGCTTTTACAACTATTATTGGTGGAGGGACTAAAGTATCTTTTGGCAATTCTATTACTTCTGGATTTTCGTCATAAAGTTTGTATTGCAAACCAATTCCAAATCTATAAAGACTATTTTTCCACTCTAAATCAGACAAAACTGAATTAATTGGACTTCTATAAGTAAATTCACCAATTGCAGAAAGTTTTTCTGTAATTGCATATTCACCTTGAACAGTTGAATTAATTGACATAGCAGTATTTGCTTTATTAAATTCACCAACTTCTACATTTCTTACTAATACATCACCGGGAAACAAAATCCCTTCAGGTGATACAATTTGTTCTTTATTAACATATTTTGCTGAAATCAAAGGCTCGCCAGCTTCAAAACCAATTCTAAAATTAATTGGTATTTCTTTAATTGGTTTAACCAAAACCCCAAAATCAACTCCAAAATACTTTAAGTCACCGTCGAAACTATGTTGTCTAACTAATGGTTCATAATTATTCGTCTTGTAATTAAAAACTTCATAACCTGAAGACATTGTTTGTAAAGAAATTGGTCTTGATTCATAAAAAAGTCTTCCATCAATGTAAAATATTTTTTGAAAAATATCAAGGTTTGCAAATACCTGAGCATATACGGCTTTTGCTGATCCATTTTGAAATGTTCCACAATCACTTGACATTGGAATAACGTTAATTGTTGTTTGATTTTGAATAGAATTTATTCCACCAATGATTCCAATACTCAAAGGAAAAGAGTTTAAATTTTGGTCTTGAGAGTATAAATTGATAGATAAAAGTAATAAAATTACAAAATAAGTAATGATTTTCAAAATATTTGCCGTTTGTTTGAAACTTTATAATAATAAAAATGTAAAATAGATTTATTTTTCTATTTAATATAACACATAAAATAGAATTTGTTACAAATTATATATATAAATTTATTAAATCAAGGAAAAAATATGAAAAATGTATTTTTGTTCATTATTTCTTTAACTTTTATTACTTCTATTGCTATATCAAAAGAAAAAGTAACTGAAAAGAAAGAAAATAAAAATGAAATTACTGAATCTACAGTTAGTGGATTAAAACTCAGATCAATAGGTCCTGCTATTGCTTCTGGAAGAATTGTTGATATTGCTGTCAATCCTAATAACTTTGATGAGTTTTATTTGGCAGTTGCTTGTGGTGGAGTTTGGAAAACCACCAACCATGGTACAAGTTTTCAACCAATTTTTGAAAATGAAGCTTCGTTTTCTACTGGTTGTGTTACAATTGATCCAAATAATCCTTTTGTAGTATGGGTTGGTTCTGGAGAAAATAATAGTCAACGTTCAGTATCTTATGGTGATGGAGTTTACAAATCAACAGATGCTGGTAAGAGCTGGAAAAATATGGGATTGAAAAAATCTGAACATATTGGAAAAATTGTAGTTGATCCTAGAAATTCAAATGTAGTTTTTGTTGCTGCTCAAGGTCCACTTTGGAATCCGGGTGGTGATAGAGGACTTTACAAATCAACTGATGGTGGTGAAACATGGACTGAATCGTTAAAAGTATCAGAAAATACAGGAGTTTCAGATTTAGTATTTGATAATAGAAATCCCGATGTAATGTATTGCTCTTCATATCAACGTCGCAGGCACGTATGGACATTGATTGATGGTGGTCCAGAAGGTGCAGTTTACAAAACAACTGATGCTGGTAAAACTTGGAATAAACTATCTGGTGGATTGCCAAGTGGAGATATTGGAAGAATTGGATTAGGAATATCTCCTGTTAATCCTGATATACTATTTGCTCAAATTGAACTACCTGATGGTGGTGGTTTTTACAAATCTACTGATAGAGGTGGTTCTTGGTCAAAAACAAATAGTGGTTTAGGTGGCGGAGCAGCTCAATATTATCAAGAATTATTCTGTGATCCTAAAAATGCTGATATTGTTTACTCTGTAAATACTTATACTTCTGTAACTCGAGATGGTGGAAAAACTTTCTCTAGTCTTTCAACAAAAGAAAAGCATGTTGATGATCACGTAATTTGGATTAATCCTAAAAACACATTAAACTTAATAATGGGTTGTGATGGTGGACTTTATGAATCAAATGATGGTGGTAACTCTTGGAGATATTTTGAAAATTTATCTATTACTCAATTTTATAGAGTTAGTGTAGATAATGCTTTACCATTTTACAATGTATTTGGTGGCACTCAAGACAACAATTCTCTTGGTGGTCCTTCTCGTACAAAAAGTGCAAATGGAATTATGAACCAAGATTGGATTTATACAGTTGGTGGAGATGGTTATAAAACTGTTGTTGACCCTAAAGATCCAAATGTAATCTATGCTCAATCTCAATATGGTGGACTAGTTAGATATGACAAAAAAAGTGGTGAAATGAATTATATTCAACCACAACCAGAAAAAGGAGAAGAACTAAGATGGAATTGGGATACACCAATATTAATTAGCCCACACAAAAATACTCGACTTTATTTTGCTGCAAATAAATTATTTGTAAGTGATGATAGAGGACAATCTTGGAAAAAAATAAGCCCAGACTTAACTCAACAAATTAATAGAGATAAACTTCCAGTGATGGGAAGAGTTTGGGAAC
>JAPLFM010000258.1 GCA_026390675.1 Candidatus Kapaibacterium sp.
ATCAAAAAAACCCATTCTACCTAATAATTTATATTTGCCTACTCTCATTATATCTTATTATATGTATTGTTAAATTAACTATACAAATATAAGCATAAATCCTTGAATATCATACACTTAAATTTTAGAACCCACCTTAATAAATATATTTCATAATTCATAATTATTATTCTGCATTCAGTAGTACAGACATCTTGAAGAAGGGTAGAGCAAGCTCTACCCCTACAAGAAAATTTTACAAACAATTTCCTACCTTACAACACAAAACTTCACACTTTTGCCAGACCACAATAGCCTTGCAATATACACACCTTCGGTAAAGCCTTCAGTATTTACTTGCGTATATTTATCGCTTACCTCAAAAGTCCTAACCAAAGTGCCAAGGGAGTTATATATCTCTACTTGCTCACCTACGCTTGGCACTTCATCAAGCAAAAGAGTTGCAAGAGAATTAACAGGATTTGGGTAAAAAGCTAAGGGGTTTTCTTTTGTTAGTTCTATGTCATTAATATCATCAACAATTGTAGTTATGTAACAATATCTAAAAAAAGTATTACCAGTTTCGTCTCTAAAATGAGCTTTTATTTTACCTCGAGTTTTGCCTGCTTTTTTAGGAGTAAAGTCTAAGTCAAGGTTATAACTAAATCCTGTTTCCAATTTTAAAGGAAAACCAATATCAGAATAAATATTAATCTCATCTCTTTCCCAATCTGTAAAAGATAGAGAATCTAAAAATATTGTATTATATGAACAACCATTAAGCAAAAAACTTTCTTTGACTGATATAGTTTTATTTACAAAAGCATTTATTGGATTAGTATTTACAGTATTTTCAATAATTCCTTCATTAGTAGGCTTAATTCTAACATAAACACTATCTAAAAGTTCAAGATGTTTGTTGTCTGGACTAGTAACATACATTTTTATGAATGCTTTTTTCTCATAAAATCCAGTTGGCTTGAAAAACCAACCAATAACTGATGGTTTATTACTCTTTATTTTAAAAGGTATTGAGTCATAGCTAATTTTTGGATATTGTAAATTAGGATTATTATTTATCAATCCGTAAAAATTCACAATAGAATCACCACCAAATATTCTTATAGAATCTAAGGAAGCTGATGACTCATATTTATTAAAGATATCTAAATAATTGTTAATTATACGACTTACCTGGTCATTAGGACACATATAGTTATCCAAACTAAAACCAGTATATGATGAAAAAATAGTGTCTTTGATGTCTTTTATATTAAAATAAACACTAAAAAGATTGGTAGCAATTGAGTCACTACCAATCTTTGAATATTTAAAATAGATATCAGTTTTTAATTTATGACCACTTAAACTAATTGAATCAAGAAACATTGCTCTAACTTGATATGTAAAAGCCCTACTTTCGTTAGGTAAAATTATTCTAGGAGCAACGTCATCATTACTCCAAGTACGATCTACAATTATTCCATTGCCTTTATACCAAATATCTTGTAGGTAATCATTTATAGCAAAAACTTCATTTATTAAAAATGTATCCTTTGTTTGATTCATAATTTCAAAATAATAATTTTGTGCGTAATTAACAGGTACGATACCCAAATCAATAGATTTAGGCATACTTAATCGTGATTGAGAAAATAAATTTAAAAAAAACATCAAAAATAATATCAACACATTTTTCATATTATTCTTTAATTACTTTACTTATTTGCAGAATTTTATTATTTTGCTTAACTTTTATGAAATAAACACCTTTTTCTAATTTTGACAAATCTATATTTGAAGTTGAAATTAAATCTTTAAAATTAATCAAACTAGCTCCATTAAAATCGTTAATTTCAAGGTCAAAGTTGTTTAATAAATCAGTTTGAATATTTAAAACATTTTTAATTGGTGTAGGAGAAAGTTTAAATTTTGAATTAATATTTTCTACATTTGAAGCAAAATCGGAAACACTTACATTTATTTCATTCCATTCTGAGCAATCTTCTATAACAATTTGACCATTTACAACGTGCTTATACTTCAATTTATATCTAATTTTTAAAATATATTCAAATCCACAGTCAACAGGTGTTAGAGGGCATATTCTAAAAATATCAATATATTCAGGCATTGAACTTTGTATTCCATTTAATGGGAAAGTCATATATTGATTTGAAGTCAAATCTACTTGACCTAATTGACCAGGTAGTTGAACAAAATTATATGCATTTGGATTATTTGGATCTACAACCTTTTTTTCAACTGTAAAAACCTTTTTAAAACAAGGAGGTACTTGACTAAAATCAAAAGTTATAGAATATAAATTATTACATGGTTGATTATGAATAGATGCAATAACAATATTGAAACAATCAGAAGTTGTTGCTGGATAACCACCTTCTCGATTAACTGATCTATCAAAGTTTACTTGCGTTAATCCATTAAGTGAATAAGTTGAACAATCGCATTCCATGTAATCGCTGGCCTCAGTCTGCCCAAACAAGTTATACCCCCCCCCCCAACAAGAAGCGTGCCAAAGAACAAAATAACGAATAAATTTCTCATAAGAAACTCCTTTTATTAAATGTTAAAAAACTATTTTGTAACTTAATAAATA
>JAPLFM010000283.1 GCA_026390675.1 Candidatus Kapaibacterium sp.
GATGAATCTAAGTTCATCAATACATTTTCTACATACCAAGGTAATGATATGTTTAATGCCATCGAAAATATTTCTTTGCTTTCCATAAATGCAATTTAAGAAATATTTTTAAATTACCCACTCAAAATAGAGAAGAACCATCTTTCTTTCTTATTTATTCAAACTTATAAAAAAAACTCGTTTTTAACTAAGAAAGTTTTCAACATCTAAACTTATTTCACAAAACTTTGTAATTAACTATTCCTTTTACTTAATATACCTATAATCTCTTCTGATTTATTTTTTGCATTAGTTGCTAAAGTTTCAGCAAAAGTAAGTGTTTCTTGTTTGTAGATTTCATCTGTTATTTGTTGCATATTAATCATTACATTTTGGTATGCCCCCCATATTCCAAGTTCCAAAGCCCTAGCACCAACCAAAGTATCAGATTTACTTGCAATATTGCCATATTTAGCAACATCTATCATTTCGTTCCAAATTGAATTGCCAATCTTCATAACATTCAATGGTGTTTCAATTGCTTTTTTTAGTCCATTTTGCAATGCTATATCACGAATTTCAATTTGTTCTTTAGTTTCCTTTGGCAACCGGACAGCATCCAAATAATCATTGAAAGCATTTGTATCAGCATCTATCATTGGAATTAGCTTTTGTGTAGTAGCTTCCAAATTAGGAATTATTTGCCTTAGTTCGCTGTCAAGATGTTCAAACTTACGGACACCATAAGTTAGCCAAGCCACCATAGTCCCCAACCCAACTCCAAGTGAGGCAATTGTAGCAGCAACAGAACCACCACCGGGAGCAGCTGTACGAGCAGCTACAGCTTCAACAAATTGTCTAACACTAAGATTTGCAAGAGGTTCATTTAAAGGTTCTTGAATTAGATATTCAATTATTCTTTTTTCAGGAATAAAACTAGTAATAGAATTTAATCCAAGTCTTTCTACTGCCAATCTCACTTTTTGTTTTTCATCTACTATAAATAGATTTTCAGCTTTAATGTAATATTCTGCTGCTGAGATAATCGCATCTAAAGGAATCAGTCCAACTAATTCAGAACCTGCAATTCCAACATTTAGTTTTTTAGCTTCTGCTAAACAGCTTTCGTAAGCAATGTGAGGAGGTGTTACATTATAATCATTCAAATTCATTGAAACTTGAGCCATATTATACTCATCTACTTGCCATCCTATAGCTTTTACTTCCTTCAAAGCACCTGGCTCTTGTTCACTTCTACCAGCTTCTCTAAGGTTTAATGCAATTCTGTGAGCTTGATTATTAGTCCCAAGTACGTTTACATTATAAGCTATTAAAAATTTCCTTGCACCTGTTACTGTTGCACCCCAAGAAGGAATAAACTCTTGTGGTCCAAAATCTGGTTTCCATTCAGGTTTGTAGATTTTAGTACTAAAAGCTTCATATTCACCTTGCCTGATGTCAGGCAAACGCTTTCTATAAGTTTCACTTTGCGATTCCTCATACAAGTATATAGGTATTTTTAACTCTTCTGAAACTCGCTTAGCAAAGTCTAAAGAACAATCAATACAATCTTGCATTGTAGCATTGCGTATAGGTATAAATGGACAAACATCCAATGCTCCCATACGAGGATGCTCGCCAGTTTGTTTTGTCATATCAATCATTTTTAAAGCTACTCTTGAAGCAGCGAGTGCAGCCTCTACTACAGATTTTTTATCACCTACAAAAGTATAAACTGTACGGTTAGTAGATTTGCCCGGATCAACATCAAGAAGATTTACTCCTGAAGTATTTCGAATAGCTTCAGCAATAGCATTTATTACATTTGTATCTCTACCTTCAGAGAAATTAGGTACACATTCGATAATTTGAGTCATATTAAAAATAGAATTTGTTAAAAATAAAGTTTTAAAATAATAAGAATATATTAAGAAGTTGCATGTTTAATAATGAATAATAAGATTAAAATGATTGTGTATTTCATAGTTACAAATTGAATTGCAGATATTTACAGCTTATTTAGTAATTTATCATAATCAGAATGAGAACCAATCCAAAACCAAATAATTGTCTCATTTTCAATAATTCCAATAGCTCTCCACCCTATCCCAATTCTAATTGAATAAATATGAGTATTTTGTTTTAATTCTTTAAATTCTAAACTTGGATGATGTGGATTTTCTTTCCAAAGTTTATAATTTTTCCGAGCAAGGTTTTTGATTCTCTCAGGTAAAACTTTAAAATTCTTAATAAATTGAGTTGAAAGTTGTGATTTCAAAGTTCATCAAATCCTTTTTCAACTGTTTTACCTTCTTTAAATTCTTTTAATGCAATTTGAGCTAAAGAATCTAAGATATTAGAAGTATCAGACAACTTTTTATCAAAATTAATTTCATTTTTTAAATCTTCATTCCAAAAAAAAGCAAGATTATTTTGAAAGTCTTGAGGTAAAGTATCTACTTTTTTAAATAATTCAGAAACTTCTATATTCATAATTGTTCTAAAAGTGTAAAAAAATATAAACGAACTTGTTTTGTTTTTGTTATAATAAATCAATAATTTGTTTGATTTATTGGGTATAATAAAAGTTGCTATTAATATAACTCCAATTATCTTACCGCTTTATGCTCTACATATATACAAGCATCTTGTATAAATTCTATACCATTTTCTTCAGCTATCATTTTAGCATCGTTATTTACTATTCCAAGTTGAAGCCAAATAAGTTTAATATCTCCATTCAAATTATGTCTCGAAACCGCTTCTTCAACAATTTCAAGACAGTCCTGAGATGGACGAAAGATATTTACCATATCAATTTTTTCTGGAACTTCACTTAAAGATTTATAACATTTCAAACCCATTATTGTTTCTGCATTAGGGTTGATTGGGAAAATATTGTACCCTTGTTTTTTCATATATCCAGGCACTGTATGTGCTGCTTTGGATAAATCCCTTGAGAAACCAACTACTGCAATGTTTTTGCAAGTATCAAAAATTTCTTTCATATTAGCCATTATTTGCTCCTTCCTTGAGTTTTTCAATTTTATTTTCTAAAATTGCACTATTAGTAATTAAAATCTGAACTTGATCAGACATTTTTGTTAGTTTTGTTGTAATATAAAAATTAAATATTAATAAGAAACCAATTAAAGCAATATAAATAATATGCCTTGCATCATCTAGACCTAATAAATCATGAGAAACATATTGATATACATTTTGAAATATTGGAATTGATATTAAAAACAAAGATACTAATATCCACATAACCGAATAAGAAGGATTAAAACTTTTTTTCTTAATAAATTTAGCAATAAAAAAGAAAAATGTCAGCCCTAAAACAACAGCTATTATTTGTATTTTAATTCCCATATTCAACCGTTTTATATTTTTGAACTATATTTTTTTGAAGCAAGCAACCTAATATATTTACAATCCCTTTGAATGGATAAACCAAAGCATTCATCATATTATACTCACTTTCTCCAAATTCACGAGGTTTCATAAGTACAGGTACTTCCAAAATTTTTGCACCTGAAAAGTGCGCCAAAATAAGCAGCTGATTTGTGTCGTGAAGTTCGTGTGGGTAATGCTTTGCAAAGAAATTAATTGTTCGCTTACTATATGCTCTAAATCCTGAAGTTACATCTGTTACTTTATACCCAATTGCCATCGAATCAAGGAAAGCAAATAGATTAATTCCCAATCTACGAATGAAATATGATTGAAAACCTTCCTTATTTATAAATCGTGAGCCAATGACATAATCAGCTTCTTTATTTAGAATTGGATTGATTATCTTTGTAAGTTCATTTGCCAAATGCTGACCATCACCATCAAATTGGCAAAGTACATCATAATCCATAGCTGAAGCATAATTAAAGTATCCTCTCACTGTTCCCATAGAACTTCCAGAATTTACACAATGGGCAACTACTGGGAATCCCATTTTTTTCACTTTATCAACCGAATCATCTGATGAACCATTGTCAATAACAACAATATCGAATAAATTATTATTATTAGATTGTAGATCATTCAAAGTTTTTTCAATGTTTTTTGATTCATTATACATTATCACTGCAACTAATACTTTCAAGATATTCTCCTTGCAGGACATCCAACATAAGTACCACTCTCCAAAATATCTTTTATTACAACAGAGCCAGCTCCAACAATTACTTTTTCTGTAATTTGCACGCCTTGCACAATAGTTGAACCAACACCAATCATAGAATACCTACCAATTTTTACATTTCCACTAAGAGTAACACTTGGAGCTATATGAACAAAATCATCTATTTGGCAATCGTGTTCAATTGTAGAATTAGTATTTAAAATTACTCCCTTTCCTATAATTGATTCAGAATTTATTATTACTCCATCAAAAACAGTAGTAGCATCACCTATTTCAACATTTTCATTTACAATAGCAGTTGGTGAAATAATAGTTGGGAATGAAAACCCTATACTTGAAGCATTTTTAAAAATTTGCTCTCTCAAGTCACTAGTATTCATAGAACCAACACCAATTGCTGCTTTACTAATATTTTGCAACTTTAGTTCTTTTAAAATATCATCATTACCCAAATATTTTATCCCAAGTATATCAAATTGAATTCTTAAATCTGTATAACCTATTATATCATAATGATTTAATTTTTTAATATTACTTATTAATACTTTGGCGTGCCCGCCACCACCTATTACAACTATTCTATTCATTTTTTTAATGTGTTGATGACGCAATCCATTTCTTCTTTTGTAAGATTAGTTGAGCAAGGTATATTAAGAGTATTTTCTGCCAGTTCAAATGCTTTTTCAATTTTATAAGTTTGATTGTGAGCAAAAGGTTTTTGAAGTTGATTCAAATGCCAAACTGGTCTAGTTTGAATTTTATTTTCACCTAAATATGCCATTAATTCTTCTCTATCTTTTCCATAAAGTTTAGAATCAATTTGCATTGCAATCATCCAATTATTATTATCAGCATATTTTGGAGTTTCAGGAATAAACAAACCCTCAATTTGATTAATTTGCTCTTTGTAATAATTATAATTATGTTTCTTAATCTTTAAAAAACCTTCTAATTGTTCCATTTGAGCGACACCTAATGCAGCTTGAATATTAGTCAATCTGTAATTATATCCTACTTCACCATGAACATACCTAACTTCATCATCTTTTGCTTGAGTTGTAAGATATTTTGCTTTTTTAGCATATTCCTCATTATTTGTAAGAATCATACCACCACCACCAGTAGTAATTACTTTATTACCATTATAAGATAAAGCACCAAAATCGGCTATTGTACCAGTATGTCTATTTTTAAGATTACCAGAATTATAAAAAGTCCCTAAACTTTCGGTAGCATCTTCAACTACTTTAATATTGCGTTCCTTGCAAATATCAATCAATGGTTCGATATCAACTGCATTTCCAAAAACGTGTACTGGCATAAGTGCTGTAATTCGCTTGCCAGTCAGATTATTAAAAGTTGTTCCATCTCTAAAAGTAGTTTCATTTTTGATAAATTCAATTGTTTTATTTGTATCAATATTGTAAAATTCATCGCAGTCCATAAATACAGGCTCAGCAAATAAATATCTAACTACATTGATTGGTGCTATAAAAGTTAGTGCTGGAACAATTACTTCGTCTCCTGCTCTAACTCCAGATAGCATTAAGCTTATATGAAGGGCTGATGTGCCATTTGAAACAGCAATTGCAAACTTACTACCTGTAAATTCAGCAGTTTTTTCTTCAAATTGGTTAACATATTTGCCAGCAGATGAAACCCATTCAGTTTCTATGCACTCTTGTACATAGAGCATTTCATTACCCTTAAGATTAGGAACACAGAGAGGTATCATAGTTTATATATTTTATATTTCAAAATTTGTATTTGTATTCATTGTAAAATACAAAATTACTAGTAATAATTTTAAAAAAAAGCTATCAAATTCTAATTATTTTATTTTGATATAGTTAGAATTGGTAGATATTCTGTCATTCCGAGCATAGAGAGGAATCAAGTGTTGTATTTGGTATCCTGTAGTACTGACATTCGTGTCTGTACTTACTTTGTCACCCTGAACTCGTTTCAGGGTATATTAGGTATTTACTTTCTTAGAGACGCATGATTATGCGTTTCACATTGTGCATTTGCTTCGGTCATCCTGAATTCCACACAATCAAGTGTTCTGCGTATATTTCATTGTCGTTCCTACGTTGACAAGAATTTAATTCAATATAGAATAATCTATTCAGTTAATTTATTATTCTCAACTCCATCAATTATTGCCTTTTCTAGTACTTCAATATTTATGTCTTTCAGCGATTTGAACTTAATGCAATAGCTAGTTACACTTGCCTTACCAATTGTTTTAGTATAGGTTTCAGACAAATATTTTTTGTCTTCAATACCCATAATATAAACTGAAATCCCTGTAGTATTTGTACTTAGACCAACTTGATAAAACTCTTTTGTTTTTCCATCAGCATATTTTATTGTTTGATATCCATATCCTATGTTAGGATTGGAAACAATTTTTCCTTTTTCGTCTTTGCCGTCTAAGAACCATAATTTGCTTTTTGGCAATACTTGAATTATTAGTTTGTGCAATATTTCAATTTCAGAACGCTTCTTTTCTGGTAAAGATGCTATATATTTTTCTATTTGTTCTTGTGTGGTCATATTAAATTACTGTTGAAAACCCGTGTAAGCGGTTCTATGTTTATTATTTTTTTGTCAGTCTATATCTCAAATGAGTAGTTAAGTCAGATGGTATAACTTCTATAATTTGTAAGTCATATTTGTCTTTGTCAATATCTTCAAAAAGGCGGATACCGCTACCTAAAAAAACTGGTGCAATGTGAATTAAAAACTCGTCCACAAGTCCAGCATTCAAAAACTGTTGGATAGTGTTTGCACCACCTTGAATTCTTATGTCCTTTCCTTTTGCCGATTGTCTAGCCTTGTCCAAAGCACTTTCAATTCCATCGTTTATAAAGTAAAAAGTTGTTGTACCTTCTTGAACCCAAGGCTCTCGTGTTTCGTGTGTTAAAACAAATACATCTGCTTTGTAAAGGTCATTTGGCCAACTTGCTTCGCCTTCTTCAAACATCCGTTTACCCATAATGAATGCACCTGTTCTTGCAATTGTTTCTCTAATGTATTTCCCGTCATTACCGTCTTCTTTTCCACCTTCAAACCCAAGGTATTCCCAAAAAGCTTTTTGATTAAACATCCACGAATGGATTTGTCCTGAAACTCCACCCATAGGATTTTTAGGACTCCTGTTGTCTCCTGCGAAAAAACCGTCAAGTGATATTCCGCTGTCAAAGATTATTTTGCTCATACTTTTTACTTTTTTATTCTATGATTACGTTGATTTTTTTTAGTAAGCTTTCTGTTAACGCTGTCGCCATAGGGTTACCAGCAATGTTCTAATTCACGCAATGCATTAATTTTTATTGTTTATACTTGCGCATTTCAATGTTTTATTGTTATGCAAGAATATAAAGCAAAAAGTCCAAATGAGATTATTATTAAACCTGAAAGTCTATTTATCCAAATCAGTTTGTCGGGTGTAATTTTAGATTGAAAAAAACTAACTATAGAACATAATATTAACCACCATAATGCAGAACCAATAAATACACCAATTACAAGTGTCATGGATGATGAATAGTCTGTCTTTGTTGTTCCTAAGCCAAGTCCAGCAAATATGGCTAAGAATGATAATATGGTTGTGGGGTTAGTAATAGTTAAGAAAAAAGTTGAAATAAAATTATTGAAAAGCCCCTTACTGTCAACATTTGCAGCTTTTGATGGAGGTTTTGTCAAAAATGATTTTATACCTAAAAAAAGTAAAAACAATCCTCCGATTAACTTCATCCAAAATTCTTGTGTCAAAAGAAATGAGGAAATTGCCGTCAGCCCGAAACCTGCAATTATACCATAAACTGTGTCTGCCATTGCTGCTCCCATTCCAGTCACTAACCCAGAGATACGTCCCTCTGTTAATGTACGTTTTATAGTTAGTACACCAATTGCCCCGACTGGAGCTGCTACTGAAAAGCCTATTATTAACCCTTTAATTAAATATTCTGTTATCATCTGTTGTATTATTGCTTTACCTCTTAAATAAAAATTCACGCAATGCGTAAATTTTTATTGTAGATACTATATTTAATTTTGATCTTCCCCTAATTCAGTGTACTCTTAGAAAAGAGATTAATTGTAATTATAGTACATAGTTTCGTATTGCATTGGCGTTAGATAATTCAAACTTGAATGAATTCTTTCTCTATTATAAAAAAGCTCAATATATTTAA
>JAPLFM010000250.1 GCA_026390675.1 Candidatus Kapaibacterium sp.
ATACTAAAGTGATTTTACTTTTTATAGGTTACAATCTCTCATGGATGGTAGTATGGGGAATGCCTATGGGTGTACTTTTTTCAACACTTATGGCTTTTGGGAATTTGTCTGCTAATTTTGAAATAGCAATTTTTAAAGCAAGTGGTGCTAGTTTAATTAAAATGATGATTCCTATTATGATTTCTGGACTTTTGTTGTCTTACTGCCTTTTTGTTTTTAATGATATTGTTTTACCAAGATCAAATCACAAAGCCAAAACTTTGATGTCGGATATTAAAAGAACTAGGCCGACTTTTGCACTAATTTCCGGGCAATTTTCATCAGAGCTCAATGGGCTTACAATTTTATCACGAAAAGTTGATTCGATTTCTGGTCTAATGAGAAATGTAACTATTTACGATTATTCTAAAGCTGGTGCATATAATATTATTACAAGTGATTCTGGTAGAGTTGCTTTTAATAAAGATTACACAAAAATTATTATGCATTTATTTAATGGTGAAATTCATCAAATACCTTCAAAAGGTTTGAAGAATTACAGAATAGTTGATTTTAAAGAATATCAGATCTCAATGGAAGCTAGTGGGTACAATTTCTCACAATCTGGAGATGATCCAATGTCAAGAGGACAGAGAGAATTGAGTATAGCTGAACTTTCTGCTTCGAGAGATGAGTATTTAAATAATTCAAAAGTTAACACTAAAAATATTGATAAACTGTTAAATAAAATAAGCCAAAATTTTAAATATAGTATTAAAAGAGATGATGGGATATTAGTTGCAGGTAAAATGCAGCAAAGTTTCACCGAAGTAAAATCAAAATTTAAAGATTCTTTAAATGCATATATGAATATTTTAAGACAGTTAGATTTTGAATCTTCAGGTTTAAATTCAGAAGCTTATGTTGAAAACCAATTGATTTTAAAGGCAAAAGAATTTGAAGTTGAAATTCAAAAAAAATATAGTATTCCTTTCTCCTGTTTTATCTTTGTTTTAATTGGTTGTCCTTTGGGTATTAAAACTAAAGGAGGCAACTTTGGCTTGAGCGCAGCAATAAGTCTTGGCTTTTATGTAATTTATTGGGGATGTTTAATTGGAGGAGAAAAACTCGCTGATAGGGGCTTGATGTCACCAATTATGTCCATGTGGTTGGCTGATATGATTTTAGGTACAATTGGTTTGCTTTTAATTTTAAAAGTTAACAATGAGACATTTAGTTTTACAGGCTTTTTCCTAAATATTTTTAAAATTAAGAAAGAAATATAAATAATAAATTATTTGTTTTATTAAATTGCAAAGCCACCTTTTTAAAAGTAGCTTTGCAAAATAGATAATTGATTTTAATATTATGATTTTATAAATACAAATGATAACTTTAATGTAAACTCGTTGTCAATAGCTTTATCTCCCAATCCTTCAAAAAAGTTTTTTGAACCATATTTAATATCATAAGCTAATCTATCAACTTTGAAAGTTGAATAAGCTTCTACATTTCCATTTTGAGATTTAACTAAAACTTTTAGTGCAACTGGATTAGATTTACCTTTAATAGTCAAATCACCATTTACTTCGTAAGTATTTTCAAATTCATTTCCATTTTTAGTTTCTTTAACTAGTTTGGAAGATTTGAAAGTAAATATTGAAGTTTTAAACTTATCAGTTGAGAAAAAATCTTCTGATTTTAAATGTCCAGTAAGTTTACCATTGTAACCTGGATCAGTCAAGTCCAATACTTTTATAGAAGGCATATCAACAGTAAAATTAGCATTTGCTATTTCTTTACCGTTCATTTCAATTGAACCAGTTAAAACATTAACCACTCCATTATGCCCACCGACTACTTTTTTTGCATCCCATTCAATCTTACTTTTTTCAATTGTCAATTGGTATTTTTGTGAAAGCATGATATTAGTTGTAGCAACAAATATTGCACCAACAACTATTAATGATAAAACCTTAGAAAACATAAGAACTCCGTTATAATTATATATAATAAACAAAAATAGTTTTATTTATAGACTAACATAAAACAATTTTATTGTTAATTAATCAACTAAAAAAATTAAATGTTTAATTTTCGGTAAAGGCTAGCATCAGAAGTAACTTTTGTAAATTTATTATTTAGTTCCTCGGGCATTTTTTGAGTTTGTTCAAAAAGTAAGAGACCATTATCATTTAGAGAGTCATAATACATGTTAATTACTTTTATTCTTTCGTCTGGATGAAAATGTAATAGAACATTTTTGCAAATAATAAGATTGTGATTTTTCCCTACAGGATTTAATGTAAGTAAGTCGTGCTTTATGAATTTAAGTTTATTATGAATTTTAGGAATTAATTGATACTTCTCTGAACCTAAATCCTTAAAATATTTAGTAAAGAATTCCTCAGGAATACGTTTGATTTCTTCGAAATTATAAATACCATTATGAATTATGTCAACAAATGTATTGTTTTCATCTAAATCAGTTAGTTGAAATTCAAAATTACTAAATAAAGATTCATCTATAGTTTCAGCTAATAATATAGCAAAAGTAATAGGTTCTGGTCCTCTTTCACAACCAGCATCCCAAATTTTTAGTTTAGTAGATGATGGTAAATTTTCTATTAAAATATTAATACTTTGTTGTAATGAATGAGTATCTCTAAAAAAAAATGTAAAGCCCATTTTTATATTATTTCCTTTAAATTAAATATTAATGTCTAAAATGCCTAGCACCAGTGAAAATCATAGCCATATTGTTATCATTCACTGCCTTAATAACATCAGCATCTCTAACAGAACCACCCGGTTGAATTATTGCAGTTGCTCCAGCATTTACTGCTTCCAAAACACCATCAGCAAATGGGAAGAAAGCATCAGAAGCAATAACACTATTATGCAAAGTTAAATTCATCAATTTTGATTTTTCAACAGCAATTCTAGAAGAATCTACTCTCGACATTTGGCCTGCACCAATACCTAATGTTCTATCTTCAGAAGCATATACAATTGCATTAGATTTTACATGTTTGCATACTTTCCAAGCAAACATCAAAGCGCTCCATTCTTCATTAGTAGGCTGTCTATCAGAAACAACTTCGATTTTCATAGAATCAACTATTTCAACATCCGATTTTTGAATTAACATCCCACCTAAAACAGATCTAAAATCATAGTTTAATTTTGATTTCAAATTAACTAAATCTGCAACAATTAACCTTCTATCTTTCTTTTTATTCAAAAGCTCAAATGCTTCTGCAGAAAAAGATGGTGCAATTAAAACCTCTGTAAATAGTCCGTGAATTGCATTTGCCATTTCAATATCGACTTCTTTATTGAATGCTACAATTCCACCAAAAGGTGATACAATATCAGTAGCAAACGCTTTTTGATATGCACTTAATAAATTTTCACTTCTTCCAACTCCACAAGGGTTAGTATGTTTTACAATCGCAACAGTTGGAATATCATCAAACTCAGAAATAATTTTTGCAGCTGAATCTATATCAATTATGTTATTATATGACAATTCTTTGCCATGTAATTGTGAAAATATTTTAGTAAAATCACCATAAAGATGAGCACTTTGATGAGGATTCTCACCATAACGTAGTGATTGTTCACTATTCATTGAAATAGAAATCTTTTTAGGAAATTCAATCTCATTAAATTTGTTAAAATAATTTGCAATTAAAGAGTCATAATGTGCTGTATGAGAAAAAACTTCACCTGCTAATTTTGCTCTAAAACTTTCTTCAATTCCACCAGTTTCTTTTATTTGTTCAATTACTTTAGAATAATTTTCAGGATTAACAATTACAGCAGTCCATTTGTAATTTTTGGCTGAAGCTCTTAACATTGCTGGACCACC
>JAPLFM010000044.1 GCA_026390675.1 Candidatus Kapaibacterium sp.
AAGTGGTTTTTTTTGTAAATATATATTACACTTCCAATGCTTTAATTCCAGGTAATTCTTTACCCTCTAAATACTCCAATGATGCACCACCACCTGTAGATACATGGCTAACCTTATCTTCAAAGTTCATTTGTTTAATTGCTGCAGCTGAATCTCCCCCACCAACTATTGTTTTTGCACCATTTGTAGTTGCTTCTGCTAATGAGCTTGCAATTGTATAAGTTCCTTTTGCAAAATTAGGCATTTCAAAAACACCCATTGGTCCATTCCAAATTACTGTTTTCGCATTTTTAATTATCTCTGAATATAACTCCTGACTTTTTTCACCAATATCCATTCCAATATCATCAACTCCAATTTCATTAGCCAAAATGTATTTTATATCTGCTTCATTATCAAACTTATCAGCTACAACTAAATCAATTGGAAGCAATAGTTTTACATTCATTTCTTTAGCTTTTTTAAGTAAGTTACTGGCCATTTCTACTCTATCTGATTCAAGAAGTGATTTTCCAATTTCTAAACCCATTGCTTTATAAAAGGTGAAAATCATTCCTCCACCAATTAAAATATAATCACATTTTGAAAGTAAATTATTAATAACGTCAATTTTTCCTGAAATTTTAGCTCCTCCAATTATTGCTACAAAAGGCCTAATTGGATTATCTACCGCTTCACCCAAGTACTTTAGTTCAGAATCTATTAAATATCCACAGAATCTATCTGCAAAAAGTAAAGCCACTTGATAGGTTGAAGCGTGAGCCCTATGTGCCGTCCCAAATGCATCATTTACATACACATCTCCTAGTTTAGCTAATTCTTTAGCAAAATCAATATCATTATTTTCTTCTTCTTTATGAAATCTTAAATTTTCCAATAAAACAACATCACCGGGTTTTGCTTTGTTAACTATTTCTTGTGAATCCACACCAATACAATCATTAGTAAAAAGCACATTATATCCACATTTATTTTGAAGATATTCAGCAACCGGTTTTAACGAATATTTTGCAATTACCTGACCATCTGGTCTTCCCAAATGCGACATTAATATTGGTATTCCACCATCTTTAATAATTTTATTGATAGTAGGTAGCGATGAAGCAATTCTAATATCATCTGTAATATTCAATTCCTTATCTAAAGGAACGTTGAAATCTACTCGTATTAAAACTCTTTTACCTGAAAAGTTAAAGTCATCAATTGATTTAATCATAATAATACCTTATTTTACCGAAAAACAATAAAACAAAAATAACAAATAATTTTAAAATCTATTATGATTTTAATCATAAATTTTGAAATTTTATATAATTTAATTATAATTATATGAGTAAAAAAAACCACCTTTTTGAGGTGGTTATAAAATTTAAGATTCTGGTACAAAAGCCATTATTTCTTTATAAAGCTCATCTACTATATCCTCTTCAGGTATGTGACGTATAGCCACTCCCTTTCTAAAAAGCAAACCCTTACCTTTTGAAGCAGCAATTCCAATATCTGCATCAGCAGCTTCGCCAGGACCATTTACAGCACAACCTAGTATGGATACTTTAACTGGCTTACGAATGTGTTTTACTCTTTCTTCTAATTGATTTACTATTGCAAACAAATCTACATCTAATCTGCCACAAGTAGGACAAGAAATAATTTCTACATTTCTTTGTGCAAAGCCAAGTGTACGTAAAATTTCTTTACCTAATTCAACTTCTTTTTCAGGTTCATCAGTCAAAGATACTCTTAGTGTATCTCCAATTCCCTCAGAAAGCAATGTTCCAATTCCAATAGAAGATTTAATTGTTCCAATTCGCATTGTTCCAGCTTCAGTTACACCTAAATGTAATGGAATATCAGTTCTCTCAGCTATTAATCTATATGCTGAAATCATCAGTGGAACTGATGTAGATTTAACTGATACTATCACATCATCAAATCCAAAATCTTTACAAATCCCTACGTGACGCATCGCACTTTCAAAAAGAGCTTCATCTGTTGGGTAGCCATGTTTATCTAAAATATCTTTTTCAAGTGAGCCAGAATTTACACCAATTCTAATAGGAATACCACGTTCTTTAGCAGCATTCAAAACTCTTCTAATTCTTTCAGTTTTACCAATATTACCCGGATTAATTCTTACTTTTGCTACCCCAGCTTCAATAGCTTTTATAGCAAACATATAGTTAAAATGAATATCAGACACAATTGGTATAGTAACTTGTTTTACAATTTCACCAATCGCCTCTGCAGCTTCAAGAGTATTAACAGTAATTCTTACAATATCAGCACCAGCTTCTTGACATTTTTTTACTTGTTCTACTGTTGCTTTCACATCAGCAGTTTTAGTTTTGGTCATAGTTTGAACTGAGATTGGAGCTCCACCACCTACAGGAACATTCCCAACCATTACTTGTCTTGTTTTTCTTCGAGGATACTTTTCGTTTTTAGGGGCTTCTTTATTTACTTTAGATTTATTATTTAGCGTATCTAGCTCATAAAAGCCATTTCTTTCGCTTACTTGTATCATAAAAAGGTATTTCTTTATTTAAATTTATATTATATTTTTTTACTTAATTCAGTTAAGATAAATTTCTCTTTATCTGTTAAATTTTGGTAACCACTTGCTGAGATTTTATCTAAAATTATATCAAGTTTGTTTTGAGTAATTTCATCACCATCTATTGTTATTGGGTTTCGCTTTACAGGTCTTGCAGTTTCAAATGCAACATCTCTTCTTTGCCAAGAAACACGATGCACAGTTGCATCATCTTCATGAAATGGGTTTCTAAAATCTACTTTATCTACATTTTTAAATATTTTCTCGGTAAACTGAAATACACCCATTCTATCACCTACTGTTAAAAGAATAAATCCAGTTGCTGCACCACCAAGATGAGCAAAGTGAGCCACAGGACTACTTGAACCAGAAAATCCAGCTATTAATTCAATCCCTGCAAAAATCAAAACATAAAACTTTGCTGGAATAGGTATAAATATTGGGAACATAAAAATTGGTCTATTTGGGAAAGTTAAGCCAAAAGCTACTAAAATTCCATAAATTGAACCAGAAGCTCCAACTGTAGGACCATCTGATACAAACATTTGTACAAGAGCTGCACCAATGCCACATAATAAATAGTAAATTAAGAATTTTTTACTTCCCCATAAGCTTTCTAATTCCGATCCAAACATCCATAAAGCAAACATATTAAAAAATAAGTGCCCAATGCCTGCATGCATAAATTGGTAAGTTACTACTTGCCAAGGATAGAAATCAGAAAATGGTAAATTAGAATTGAAAGGTTGTAAGGCAAAATATTTAGTAAACAAACCTGAAAGTGGAATTCCACCAAAAGTTAATGTTCCGAACATAAAGTTATCTATAAAAAAAACTACCACATTTGCTATTAGCAAGAATTTCAGCACTGGAGGAAAGAAAGAGAAGCCTCCTATGCCTTTTTGTTCTATATATTGGCTCATAATATTTGAATAGTGATTTGCAACTTGATTTTTGACGAGTGAACTTAAAATTTGTTTGAATATTAATGCAAAATTATTTTTTTAATGTTGTTGAAAATATTTTATCATCTATTCCTTTATTCACAATATAGTTAGAGTATGTAAAAGTAACCTTACCTTCTGTATTTCCCTTTTTCTTTTTCTCTTTGCCTGAAGTATCTCCACTCATTGTTTTTGGTAGTGAAAATTCAGGCACATTTAATGAAACTAAAACTTTTGATGGCATCCATATTTTACCTTCAACATTTGAATAATCCAAAAATATCATAAAAGTACCATTTTTCTTGGTTATTGTTTCAACTTTCATAACCACATTTCTTGATTCATCTACCCATAGATTAGCTAAAGCTAAGTCATTATTTGCATCTGTAGGTATAATTTTAATTGATGTAACTGGCATCTTATTCAATTCTTCTTTTCCTACATATACAATAGTAGAATTGTTGTCAAATATTATATCATTTATAAAATTACCAGATCCTTGCTTTGGTAGCATTGCAAACCCAGGTATATCTATCTTAGTTTTGTTTGGTGCTTTGTAATATATTTTACCATTTTGCTCAGGAGCATTTAAAAAGCTAATATCAATTTTAACATTTATATTTGCTTGAAAATCTTTTACCGAACTTAGTTGTTTTTTTATATTTGCAATTATCTTTTGAGGGTCTTGAGAATATGAGTTTGAAAGATTAAGAATTAAAATAGAAAGAGAGATCAAAATTTTAGTTTTCATAAAATAAAAAGCCTAAATATTAAATAGTTAACATAATCATATAGACGAGCTTGTTAACAATATTATTATTTTCATTTATATTTCCTTATTGAATTATAAAATTAAATGATTTAAAAATTCATTTATTTTTGATTTTAAGTTCCTTAGGAACGAAATATCGGTAAAAAAAAATAAAATGAGAATGAACAAGCTCTGTAGGTGCGCCCTAAAAAACATTAAACATTAATCATTGATAATTTATCATTTATCATTAATAATTAAACATTAATTTCCTTTTGTCGTTATCTTTTGTATATTTGTTTTATTGAAAATGTCTAAAATGAATAAAAAGAAATGGAAATATTAAACAATCAAAATTCATCTATAATTGACAACCATCATAATGGAACTGTAAAGGATTTTTTAGAAAATCATATCACAGAAACATCACTTTTATCTTTTGTGTCTGCTTATTTCAATATTTATGCTTATAATCTGATTAAAGATAAATTAGATAATGCTAAAGAAATGAGATTCTTATTTGGTGAACCCTCTTTCATAAATAACTTTGATGAAAATAAGCACACACCAAGAAGTTTTATCTATAATAAAGAAATCGAATCAATTTCAATGATAGATAATTTGAAAATGTCATCAATTGCAAAAGAATGTAAAAAGTGGTTTGAAAAAGAAAATGTACAAGTTAGGTCATTGATAGAACC
>JAPLFM010000260.1 GCA_026390675.1 Candidatus Kapaibacterium sp.
AATATCTTAACTGGGTCTATTGAAATACGTTGTGAAATTGTTTCAAAAGTAGTTGGAAGGCAAATAAGTACTACTGATGTAATTCGTTCTAAAGCACAAGCCGAATCAATAGTATTTTGAACTGATTGTGGATGTAACCAAATTAAATCTTTGATTTTATAATCTACAATATTTGTTAGCACTTCGTGGTTTGCAGTTAACCTTCTTTCATTCCAATTGAACCGTTTTGCTAAGTAGTATAATTTGCTCATACTTACTTTGCCTTGGATTCTAGTATGTAGTGCTTTGATAGTTCCATATTTCAAAAAAATTTGAAATAAGTCGTAATTGTCATCAGCTTCATTTGATAACTGGCAGATTGGGTTTGTGATAGGTTCCATTTTTGATTTTCCTGAATAAATGTTGTAAATTTTAAGCGAAAATATAGAAAATGATTCTAACACAATGGAATCCATTTTAAAAGGATTTGCAAACAGTTTGCAAACTGTTTGCAAAATAATTATGAATTATGAATTATGAATTATGAATTATGAGAATGCTATTGCAATTATAGAAGTAGAGAACAAATACAGAAGAAAATTGCTTTGACTATTTAGATATGCCACAAGATAAAGTAAGCAATTTATGCGACTATGGAGAAGGCAATCTCATTAGAAAGTAGTATATTGAAGTTGGTAGGTTTTTAGAGTACTTTAATAAGAACAAAATAAATTATATTAGAATTCGTATGAAGAACTGAATAAATTAATTGGAAAATGAAATGCAACAAACTCATAATATAAAACTAACAGATTTAGAACTTTCTTCACTTCTTGAAGCTTATTCAACTTTGCAAAATTTTCTTGAAAAAGTATTAACTCCTGACCAAATCTATAATCCCAAATTTATTAATGAATTGAATAATTCAATTGAAGAAGTAGAATCTAAGAATTTTGTAACAGTATCTAATTTTGAAGATTTTGTCAAATAAAAGAAATATTCAGATTACCAAAAGAGAAACCATGAAAAAACTGATAAAATTAATAATATTTTTATTTTTAATAAGTTCTAATTTATATTCAAAAGATTCAACTTCTAATAAAGATTCTGATATAAGAAATGAATATCATTTTGATTTGAATAATATATCAAATTTTAATTATAGAAATATTCAAAAAAAAGTTATTTATTTAAATACTAATAATAGTTGCATTTACTCTCCAGACAAAAAATTTTATGTTTACTCAAAATTTAATTTAAGAAAGAACACAAGTTATGTAGCTATATATAATTATAAGGGGCGTATACTTCATAAGTTTAATTCACCATTTGAATTTAAATTTTTTTGGAATAATAATTTTCTAATAGCTATAAATAATAGAGTTCAAAAATTGTTTAGATTTAATTTAAAAAAAATCAAGCAAATAAAAGAAACATCATATGATGATTTTATTGAATATTTAGGTCAAAATGATGATGAATTATTTTTTAAAAGTTCTTCAGAAAATGCAATTTATAAATATAAAATTAACATAAATGGAATTCAAAAAATTAAATTTGAAAATTTAATTGATACTAATCAAATAGATTTAAATATATATAAGAATTTAAGATATTATGATGGGAAACTTTTGTTATTTACAGCTTTAAAGTTTTCTAATAAGCATAATTTGTATTCTAATTATACATCATTATCACAAATAAACAATTTGATAGATGAATTTTATAAACTTACTAAAAATAAATACAACGGTTTTATAGGTTTAGTTGGTAATAAATTATTTGGTAGTAACAATGATGTAAGAACATTTAATTATAATAGTTATATTAAAGTTAATGGGAACAAAAAAATAATGTTTACATTAGATTCTTTTAGTTTGATTAATGTATATAACAATGATTATGAAAAAATTTTTGAATTTAGTAGAAGAAATATGGTTTCAAACACTCAAAAGAAATATGAATTTTTACCTTTACATATAAATGATATCGAATTTATTAGTGATGATATGATTTTATTAGTTTTTGATGATAAATTACCTGAAATGTATAATGTAAGTTTTAAAAATAAAAAACTTAAAAGTGATATAAGTTTTATTTATTTTAATATAAAAACTAATAAAATATTAGAAAATAAAGTAATTATTAAAAATGCATTAGGTGACTTAATAGACAGAGGAGTTTATTAATGCTGGTAAAAAGGTAATGCTCCTAAGTTAGTTTTTAAGTTTTAATATTTGTTAAGTTCTTTGAAAATAATTACTAAAACACTCTTGGTTTGAATTTTTTAGATGATTTCAGTTCAAAAATATTATTTGCAACATTGGCATAATAAATACCTGCTTTTTCAATTTTAGCTAATACTTCGTCATTAGTATCTATTGAAGCAATCATTCCATACACTTTTTTGTCTTTATGTTCTGGAAAGTTTTCTTTAAAATGTTCTAAAATTTTCAATATTTGATCTAAAGCTTCTTCCTTTAAATGACTCTTAACTTCAACAACATAAGCTTCATTTTTAGAACCATTTGAGTAACCAAGTATGTCAATTTCAACTTTTTTTGATTTGTTCCTTGCCCTTTGAGATACATGTGTAACTTTAAACTTTTCGTAAAGTTCTTTTTCAATTGATGGATAAACTAGACCTTCAGTAAAAGTACCAAACTTGTTTGATATTCCACCTATTTGGATACCATGTTCAGCAATTTGCTTACTAACTGCATTTATTAGTTTGTCAGTTTTAGCAAATTGAGCATCAGTTTTTGCTAATTGGGCATCAGTTTTTGCTAATTGCTTATCAGTTTTAGCTAATTGGGCATCAGTTTTGGCTTGAGAATCTCTTAATTCGCTGAAAAGATTTATTAATTGCTCATAAGTTAGTGTTTTTTCTTGCATTTTATATCTTTGATCTTATTATCTTACAAATACACGAAAAACGAAATATATTATTATATTGACAAAACACAACTCATTTATCTTCAACATAAGTAAAACGACAGAACTTTCAGAATCTCTATAAACGGAAATGAACTAAAATTAAGATTTTAGAAGTTAGTTGCTTCTTACCCTTTGTGATGAACTAATTGGGATTCTAAAATATTTCTATCAATGATATTTGCTCCATATCCTAAACAATTTTAACAAATAAAAATTAAGATTGAAAATCAATTTGATGATTTTAATTAAATAATTGGTATATTAGTAAAATTAAATTAGTCGAATTGTGTGCATTTTATTTTTATCTTAAAAGGGGGGATCCTATGAAAAAAATAATTCTAATTATGTCATTACTTTTTCCAGTATTAGCTTTTGCTGAATCTGCTGAAATTTCAAACTATCTAACAATGATAGCCAATGGTCAGGTACAAGAAGTTAAAGCCAAATTGCCAGATATGATGGTAGAAAACCCAAATGATCCTGGTGTATTATTAGTTTTAGGGGTAGTATTAGAAGATGGTTTTAAGGCTATTGATATTTATCATAAAATTGTAAGAGAATATCCTGATAGTGAATGGGCTGATGATGCATATTGGAGAATAATTCAATTTTATTCTTTGCTTGGAGACACTTCAAAGGCAAGAGAATTTTTAAATGATTTTAAGCTTAGATATTCAAGTTCTACTTATGTAGGCAATGCTACTGAAATAGTTAGAATGGCTGTAGGACTAGCTAAAAGTGATAAGAAATGGAACAATAGTAATAGTAAATCAGAAAAAGTTCATAATGAATCTGAATCTAAAAATGAAGAAAAAGTTGTAGTAAAAAAAGAAGCAAAGAAAGAAACTCCTGCCAAACCCAAAGCAAAGGCAAAAGAAGAAACCATAACAGCAAAAAATATTGAAGAAATAAAGAAACCTACTGAATCTAGTAAACATGTTGAAGAAAAAGTAGAAGCTGAAGAAAAGCAAGAAAAAAGTGATGTAGCAGAATCTAAAGAAATGATTGAACAAAAAACTAAAGAATTGCCTGAGGAACTTGGTAAGACAGGAGTTTATGGTTTACAAGTTGGAGTTTATAAAAACAAAGAATCTGCAGAAAATGAAATCAAAAGATTTTTGAAACAAAGAATGAGATCTGAACTAAAACTTAAGCAAACTAAAGATGGTGAAATGTATGCTGTAGTAATTGGTAATTACACATCAAAAGAATCAGCAGAAGCAGCCAAAGCTATAGTAAAACAACAATGTGGTTGTGACCCAATTATATATGAAAAATAAGAAATAAAATTTATGATTAAAAAATCCTTAATTGAAATACTATTTAAAGCATTTTCAATTGAAAGATGGAATGACAAATTAAGACCAATTGACCTTACTCAAATGGATAAGCATGCTCATAAAATGATAATTGCTTATTGCTTAGGTAAATATGAAGAAGAGGCTGGTGTAGATTTTGTTTGGGGTGATATTATTAAAGGTGGTATTTATGAGCTTATTAGACGTTCAGTAATCTCAGATATTCAATCGCCTGTATATAGAGAAATAAGTAAAAACAAACCACTTCTTGCAAAATTAAATT
>JAPLFM010000234.1 GCA_026390675.1 Candidatus Kapaibacterium sp.
AATCAGTGACTTTATGTCTGATGAAGGCATACTAAAAGAAATATTTTGTTTTAATGATAACTTGATATTTTCATCATCAAACCCATTGTTATTGATTTTAATCTTTACTAAACTATCTTGAGTATAATACAAAGTATCTCGTAATATATTGTTCTTTATTCCTTGGAAAAATACTGTTCGAGGCTTAAGGTTGAGCCTTAGTGTATCCCTTCTGCCAGCAATATCTTCTACCAATAGCACCAACTTACTATATGCTCTATCATCTGGAATAGTGTAATTAATCAAATAATTTGTATCACCTTTGAGAATCTTTTTATAAGTAAAATCAATATTTTCTTTTTCAATAACTTTTAATATTTCTATACCTGAAAAAATTGAAATAGTATCATCTTTAATCAAAATACTTTGTTTGCATTTGTCAATATCAAAACTTGGTGAGATGGAATCATTCAAATAATCCAAATGCTCCAAAGCCATACCACCAGTATAGCCATAAGAATCAAGTTCCCCATAACCATAAGCCATAATTCCGAATTTAACGTCGCAACTTAAATTATGAACTCCTACATTAAAATTTTCAAGTCTTGCCCAAAGGTAATCACCACCTTTTACAGATTTGAAAATGCTATCTGGAAGAACTTTACCATCCAAAGTGATTGGACTATATTCTGATTTACTAATACTAAGATTTAAAAAATGTATGTTGAAATTACTGTATGAAGCTGAAATAATTGTATAATCTTTAAGCCATTGCTGTGGACTTGCTAATATTGCTAAGAATGGATCACTATTGAAAATTTTTTTCTTTTGATTGCAACTTGGTTTTAAATGTCCTGCTAAAACAGGTCTAGTACTTTTAAAATAAAATGCTGAATCAAACTGGAATGTTAAATACTCACCTTTATTAATAATAACATTACTATCAGGAAGTTCAAGTTCAGTTTTATCAAAAGCTGCAACTATTTTCCCAAAACTTTTGTAGTCACCTGGATAAGAAAAATTTGGAGTAAATACATACCGATTGCCAAGTGCAGGAATAGGTGGAGTTTGTTCTATTAAAACATCAATACTTTCATTTCTAGGAATTGCTGTTCTTTGGTGAGTTGAATAAACAGCTATTGGCTTATTTGAATTTATCAAAGAACCACTTACATCATAATAATTTGTAACATTTGCTATTAATTGAATTGTTTCATATGCATTCAATTTTATTTTAAATTTTTCATTTTTTTGTACATTAGGAAATTGTATTGGGCAAGAAGGATTTATTTCAATTTCAGTATTATCTTCTTTTGAAACAATTGTTATGTTTGAAAAAGAATTATTAGGATTGCCAACAACTCCGTTTGTCAATTCGTTTTCATTGCTTAATACAATATAATTTGTATAAAGAGTATTTATTGGGTAGCATAGAAAAGCATCGGAGCCATAAGTTTGAAGAGAAAATCCATACAATGTTATTGGGTTATCGGAATGTACTATGATTCCTTTTTTTAAAGCAATATTAAAAGTATCAAGCTGTAGATAATTTGGTAACTCAATTTTAACAATGTCATTTTTATTTACTGAAAAATTTTGAGTGATTTTTTTATTATCAATCCAGTAATCAACATATCCATTTGCAATGTCATTTTTATTTGGAGTAATATAGAGTATAAGATGTAAATTAGTTTTATCAACATTATTTGAGCAATTTTGAGGGAAACACAATAAAAAGTCAGTGCCAATATTCGTTAGTTGAGCATTGGCACTAAAACTAGTTAAGAAAAAAGTTAATATAATTATTTGTCTAAAAATATTCTACCTAAATATATTAAATTTGAAATTTCTCCAGCGAAAGTATTATCATTCATGACATATAAATTTGTATTACTAATAGGAGGAACACCATCTAATTTTACAACTTTTATAATTTTACCATCAAAATAAACTTCAGCATCAGATCCTAGTAAATTTACAGTTATATTTATTTGTTTATTAATAGGTATTGCTTGTTCTAATGTATCTTGATTATTATCACAATTTTCTAATTTAGGATTATTTAAACAATTACTAGAAATAGTATACATTGTA
>JAPLFM010000266.1 GCA_026390675.1 Candidatus Kapaibacterium sp.
TCAATCAAGAAACATAAAATTGAAAAGTTAGTTGCAAAACGCACAATAAGAGGGAGTAATTTCAACAAGTATTTTATTGACTATAACGTTGATGATTATGTTATTTACATTACAAAAGACACCGTAGTCGAAAAGGTGCCAAACACGATTGCGTATTTAGAACTCAATAAAGATTTATTAATTAAAAGTTCCGTTGAAAAGAAACAAGGAAAACGAGATTGGCATATTTTGTTTAGACCACGTGAAGAAAGCGATTTTGTAACACCTAAAATTTTAGTTCGCCAAACTGCGGATAAAATTATTGCTACATTAGACAATGAAATTGGATTTTATCCAATAGACACAGTTAATGTTGTAAAACTTCAATCAGAAGACATCGACTTTAACTTGGCAGTTTTGGGGATTTTAAATTCAAAATTGATTACCTTTTTCTATCAAGAAATTTCGCAAGAAGGCGGTAGAATTTTAGCACAAGTAAAACCAAGCAGAGTTAAGGCTGTTCCAGTTCCAAATTTGATAAACACAAAATCACTTTCAAATCTTGTTCAAAAAATCATTGATAAAAAACAAGAGAATAAAGAAACAACTAGCGAAGAAGCCCAAATAGACCAATTAGTTTATAAACTTTACGACCTGAAAGAAGAAGAAATAAAAATTGTGGAGGGTGTTTAAATATGGAAAATAGAATACTGTTATACAGCACTTCATTAGGCAATGTTAACATAAATGTTACTTATCAAAATGAAAATTTTTGGTTGAGCCAAAAAGCCATTGCCACTTTATTTGGTGTTGAAGTGCCTGCAATAAGCAAGCATTTAGCAAATGTCTATGAAACAGGTGAATTGCAGCAGCAATCAACTATTTCCATTTTGGAAACAGTTCAACAAGAAGGTGCAAGAAGTGTAAAACGAAAAGTTGAATTTTACAACCTCGATGCTATTATAGCCGTTGGTTACCGTGTAAACTCCAAACAAGCTACACAATTTCGAATTTGGGCAACCAATACTCTCAAAGAGTTTATCATAAAAGGTTTTGTATTGAATGATGAAATGCTAAAAAATGGGAAACCATTTGGCAAGGACTATTTTGATGAATTGTTGGAACGTATTCGTGAAATACGAAATAGTGAACGCAGGCTCTACCAAAAGCTAGGAGATATATTTGAGCAATGCAGTGCAGATTATTCAAAAAATGCCGATGAAACAAAACTGTTTTACAAAATGGTTCAAAATAAATTACACTTTGCAATCACAGGGAATACTGCAGCCGAAATAATCTATAACAGAGCCGATAAGAATAAAAATTTTATGGGATTAACTAATTGGAAAAACTCACCTGAAGGGAAAATTTTAAAAAGCGATGTAAGTATTGCTAAAAATTATTTAGCAGAAAAGGAAATTGGAGATTTGAATTTATTGGTAAGTGCTTTTTTAGATTTAGCAGAGTTTCAAGCTAGAAGAAACCAGCTAATGAATATGAACGATTGGCTTGAAAGAACTAATAAATTTTTAGATAGTAATAGTTTAGATATATTACTAAATGCTGGTGCTATTTCTCATGAAAAAGCATTAGAAAAAGCACACAAAGAATTTGAGCAATTTAGAATAGTACAAGACAAAAAGCATATTTCCGATTTAGACAGAGAGATAAAAAAAATAAAGAAGAAATAGACCAACTAGTTTATAAACTTTACGACTTGACAGAAGAAGAAATAAAAATTGTGAAGTAAAATAAACAGAAGGAAATGAATAATGCTGGATACCTCACTTTGTTCGGTATGACGAGGCTCACCAAATGCAATCTCAGACAAAAATGTCTGAGCTACTGATTGTTTTTTTTAGACAGGATTAAATCCTGTCTCTACGAGTGCGAATATCAAATTCTGGATTCCGTAATAAATACGGAATGACGAAGTCAAGACACAGACACGAATGTCTGTGCTACTGAATATGAATCTACTTTATAGTATTGAATTCTGGTAGTAAAAATTATGTAAAGAAGCTGGTAGTAAAAAGGTAAATGTAACTGCAATTAAATAACTAACAAATTCTCACAAAAAATGCTTAATTTTGTAGTCTTTATTAATTAAGATTTGCAAAAGATATGTTTGAACAATATAAAGATAGAGCAAAAGAGCTAAAGGAAAGATCCGAGAAGCTCAGGAGCTATCTTTGACGTTGATACCAAGTTAGAAGAAATTCAAGAAATGGAACAAGAATCTGTAAAAGAAGATTTTTGGGACGATCCTAACAAAGCTCGCCAAATAATGCAAGAAATCGCCCAACGCAAAGATTGGGTAAATGTCTGGAAAGAAGCAACAGCATCAATAGAAGATATTGAAGCAATGATAATGCTTGGAGAAGAAGCCAAAGATGAAACTTTAGAACCTGATGTACATTTGGAATATGTTAAGTCTGAACAACTTATGGCTGCATTAGAAATAAGAAATATGCTTTCAGGCAAAGATGATGATAGAACAGCAATATTAACTATAAATGCTGGTGCTGGTGGCACTGAAGCTTGTGATTGGGCATCTATGCTAATGAGGATGTACTCTCGTTGGGCTGAAAGGCATGGCTACAAAGTATATTTGCTAGATGAACAAGAAGGTGATGTAGCAGGAGTTAAGTCTGTAACTATCGAAATTCAGGGCAAGTTTGCTTTTGGATATTTGAAAGCTGAAAATGGTGTGCATAGGTTGGTTCGTATTTCACCATTTGATTCCAATGCTAAGCGTCATACATCATTTGCCTCAGTTTTTGTTTTTCCTGAAGCTCCAGAAGATGTAGCAATTGAAATTAACCCAGCAGATATTGAAATGGATACTTTTAGATCTGGTGGTGCTGGTGGTCAAAATGTAAATAAAGTAGAAACTGCAGTAAGATTAAAACATATACCATCGGGCATAATTGTATCTTGCCAGCAAGAGCGTTCTCAACTTAAGAATAGAGATTTGGCAATGAAAATGCTAAAATCACGTTTATACCAAAAGAGAGTAGATGAAGAAGATGCGGCAAAAGCAGCAACTGAAGCAACTAAAAAGAAGATTGAATGGGGAAGTCAAATTAGGTCTTATGTATTTCAACCATATACAATGGTTAATGATCATAGATGTGAATTTAAAAAGACCGATATTCATTCAGTAATGGATGGAGATTTAGATGATTTTATTAAAGCGTATTTATTAAGCTAATACTAATTAGAGTGAATTTACTTTGATAAAACAAATATTTAATTTAGTTTTGAAAACAGACAATAAAGAAAATTGAAATAGTTTTTTTATGGAACATTTAAAATATAATGCAACAGTAACTGGTAAAATTTTAATTACACCTGATTTGATGGTATTAAGATTGAGACCTGACTCTCCAAGAACAAATTTCTTTGCAGGTCAGTATGCTACAATTGGTTTATTAGAAAGTGAACCTCGCTCAGCTAATTCTGTACTTCCTTCGGTTCGAATTCCTAAAAATACGATGATCAAAAGATCTTACTCAATAGCATCTGCAGGAAATGATACTCAACAGTTTGAGTTTTATATTAGCCAAGTAAAAGGTGGAAATCTAACTCCAAGATTATTTAATCTTACCCCTGGTAAGAGAATGTGGATAGATGAGAATATACCCGGTTATTTTAAGTTGGCTGAAACTCCTGTTGATTGTAATATAGTAATGATAGCAACTGGTACTGGACTTTCGCCATTTATAAGTTTTTTAAGAACAGACTTGCAAAAATTTAAAAACAATAAGATGGCAATTTTTCATGGTGCTGCTCAACCTTGGGACCTTGGTTACCACAGTGAATTGCACATGCTTGAAAATATATTCCCTAATATTCATTATCTACCTACTCTTTTAAAAGCAGATGATTATTGGACTGGACTTAGAGGATATATTGAAAGACACTTAATGAACAATGTTTTAGAAGATAAATGTGGAATTGAATTAGATCCAAAGAAAACTCACTTTTATTTATGTGGCAATCCTAAAATGATTGACTCTATGATTACTTTCCTTTCAACCAAAGGATTTAAAAAACACACCCAAGCAGAACCTGGTCAAATCCACGTTGAAGAATATTAAAATTAGAAAAGTGAATTATAAAATTTATCACATATTATTTATTATACTTCTTTTTGTTGCTTGCAATGCTAAACAAAAAGAATCTTCATTAGATAATAGTAAATTTTCAAAAAGTAACTTAGAAAAAACTAGAAAAGAAATTAAGTCTTTCTTTTTGTATTCTGATCAATCACCTATCGCAAAATTAGAGAATAAAGATAAATTTTTATTTGATTTTTATTCAGCTAATTCTAACCTATTTGTAAAAGCCAAATTGATTGAATTTCCTAAAAAGGATACAGTTACAATTTTAACATCTAAAGAAAATAAATCAAGAAAATATTTGAAGTATGGTTATTTTGAATTTAGAATTAACGATAAAACTTACAAATTGACTAGTTATTTAATTCCAGAGCATCAAGAGTCATTGTTTCTACCATTTTTGGACGAAACCAATGGTAATGGTACTTATGAAGCTGGAAGATATTTGGATATTGAGTTTAGAAAAGATAATAATTATTATATTGACTTTAATTTGGCTTACAGTCCATACTGTGCTTACAATAAAAAATACTCTTGCCCATTAGTACCCAAAGAAAACTTTCTGAAAACAAAAATTGAAGCAGGTGAAAAGCTACATAGCTTTGCTAAAGAATGAAAAAATATCTATATATATTGACTTTAATTTCAATTTTAAACTCTTGCATAATAGTTAAGGAAAAGGAACAGAAAGAGGAAGTTAAAACTTCAATTAGTCTTAGTCCAAAACCTGAAATAGATATGTCTGATCAGATGGTACGCTCTACTCTTGGTGATATGATAGCTTTTCTTCCAAAAGATTGGTTTTTTGTTGATGGTGAAGACAAAGCTCCTGCCGAAGTATATGCAATAGCTGTCAATCCAGATTATTCATTGTGTGCTGTTTTTTCAGAAATTAGAAAAAATGATGAAATAGATGAAATAGTCAAAAAAGAAAGTTTGATGGGTTTAGCTCGTTTGTCTTATGAAAAGCATAACAAGAAAAGTGCTGGTAGTGTTCAATTGGTAGGTAAATTTCAAAATATGGTATTAGGGCAAAAGAATTTTGTAAAGTATGAAATTTCAAATTCGAATGGAGCAATTACATCAAAAGTAATTGTATTCCAATCTGATATGAACCATTACTATCAGTTTACTTTGATACCAATGGATGTTCAAGGAAAACCAATACCTCCAAAAGATGAAATTAATAAGATATTTAATTCAATTTTGGCAACAATTAGATATTAATCAAAAATATTAAACTTTATGGAATTATCACAAGACACTCAATATGTATTACAAGCTATTGACGAGGCTTCAAAAAGTACTTTAAGAAAAAAAAATGATCTAGGCTCTATTTTAGAACTTGGAGCAACTTTTGGAAAATACAATGAGGTTGCAAATTTAATATTTCAAGGCAAAATTATTTGGAATTTATCAAAGCAATTGAAAAAGCTAGATTCAAATGCTGAAGGATTAAATTTGATTCAAAAAGAGTTTGAATCATCTTTAGAAATCTTTAGAAATGATTTGAAAAACATACAAAATGATGGTGATTTGGAAATAAAAGAAAGATTTCAGTCAATTTACCTAGAGCAAACCAAAGGTTGTGTTTTAAATATTATAGATTTAGCACACGATTTTGGCAAACTTAAAGATTTGCAAGACAGTACAAAGAGAAGATAATTAATAAAACATTATTTAAAATTCACAAAATATTTCCCTCCCTAAATTAGTCTATAGACCAAATAACAGTTTTAAATTTACATAATATTAGTACCTAAACTCAATAGTAAAGTTTGTGGCACGCAAATTTATATTATAAAGTGTATATAGGCAATTACAAAGAAAAAGTGGCTAAAATTAAACTTTTTTGAGAATATGCCGAATAATATTAGTAAATAATACAATATTAACCAGAGTTAAATATGTCAAATGATTTTAATGCAATGGACGATGACTTACAAGAGCCAGAAGTCCCAGTAAAAAAGAAAAAAGAAGGTATGTCGATGCCAATGATGATTGGTATTGGAGTAGGTGCTTTAATTTTAAATATAGTAATTATTATTGTTTTAGTAAAATTCGTTCTCCCAGGTGGCGGAAGTTCCCACGATGAAAAGAAAATCAAGAGTCATTCAAAAGTTTCTGAAGAAGAAGCTGGTGGTGAAGCTGGAGATGAAGAGAAAGAATTTTTTGCGCTTGAAAAAGAAAGAAAATTTCTTGAGTTAGGAAGAATAACTACTAATCCAAAAGGATCAAGTAAGTTCGTAGTTGTTGCTATTGGTTGTGTTTATAGACAAGGTAAAGACTTCGAAAAAGAAAATGAGAAACTTGAAAGTGAATATATGAGAAAACTTTTGGCTAAAACCAAGTCTGTTATTATCAATGAAATAGGCAATACAACAGTTGAAGAAATTCAAGCCAAAAGATCTAATTTGGAAAGTATTTTTAGAGATAGGTTGAAACCAGTTTTTAAAGATAAACAGTTGTTTTTAAGAGAAATTATCATAAATGAGTTTATACTTCAATAAAGTTAATTGAAAGATTGAGTTAGTATGGCAGATGTTTTATCACAGAATGAGATAGACAATCTACTCTCGGAGATGACCTCCGGAAGAGTAGATGTTGATGAAGTTTTAGCAAAGTCGGTTGTAAAGGGTGACATATCTAATTATGATTTTCGTCGTCCTAACCGTATTTCTAAAAATCAAGTTCGAACTCTACAAAATGTACATGAAGGCTTTGCTGAAGTTTTTGGATACTATTTAGTATCTAAGTTACAAACAGTAGTTTCAATTTCAGTTACATCAGTGGATCAGTTGTTTTATTCTGAGTTTATCTTGTCAGTTTCCAATCCTAGTTGCCTTTATGTATTTGATATTGAAGGAACGGACGGTAATGGTATAATGGAAATTAGCCCTCAACTTGCTCTTACTTTAGTTGAGAGATTGCTTGGTGGTAGTGCTGAAATTCAACCAAAACCAAGAAATATTACACCTATAGAACAAGCAGTTGTTCGTGGCTTGATTGAGCATGCATTGTCAGATTTAAGAAATGCTTGGAAATCTATTGCTGAAATAAACTTTAAATACCAAAGACTTGAAATGGAAGCGGACTTTGTGCAAATTGCACCATCATCAGAAATTGTAGTAGTAGTTTCTTTTGATGTGATAATTGGAGTACACACGTTTTTATTAAATCTTTGTTTTCCAACATTTGCATTGGAAGAAGTGCTTGCTAAGCTAAACCGTCAACTTGTTACAACTGCAACAACTAGACAAAGCAAAGCAAGAATGAAAGAAAATTTAGAAGCTATTACACATCAAGTTTCTACAACATACTTGACTGTATTAGCAGAATTAGGTAGGACATCATTAAAAGTTTCCGAAGTATTGGAGCTTAAAGAAGGTGATGTAATTAAATTAGACAAAAGAATTAACCATGAAATAGAAGTCTTGATTGCTGGAAAAAGGAAATTGGCTGCAAGGCCTGGATCAGTTGAAGGCAAAAAAGCAATTAGAATCACTAGACCTCTAACAGAAGAGGATTTGGTAGAACAAGATTTAACTTTTAAAGAGGAGATTAAATAGTTATGACTATGACTCAAGAAGAAATTGACGCTCTGATTTCGAGTGGCGGACTTGATGATGATAATGGTAGTAGTGGGTCGAGAGCAGAATCTAATAGCTCTTCAATGGACTCACCCAGTTTCCCAGATATTGATTTTCAGGGAAATAATACAATTTATTCACCACTAGATCCTAAATTAGAACTTTTATATGATTTGCAATTGCCAGTATCTATTGAATTAGGTAGAACTAATATGCTTATTAGAGATATTTTGAGATTAGGTAGAGGATCGGTTGTTGAATTTGACAAACTTGTTTCTGAGCCAGTAGATGTATTAATCAATGGTAAAAAAGTAGCTGAAGGCGAAGTAGTTGTAATTGACAAACACTTTGGTATTCGTGTTACTACATTGGTTGATCCTTCTGAAAGATTACGTGGTATGAGAAAATAATAAGTGCAGTTTTTAATTAAATTGCACTCTTTTTTGAAATTTAGAACACTACACTAAAATGGATGCTACAATAATAAAAGCTTTTCTACTACTTTGCTTATGCGTTGGTGGAATGGGACTATTGTTTTACTACCTTAGAAAATATGGTACTAAACTTAGAGATAATAATAGCCAAGTAGAATTAAAAATTCTTGGGAAGGCATCATTGCAACCCAAAAGTCATATTTTTATAATTCAAGCTGAAGGCAAAAAGTTATTAATAGGAGTTACCGAACATAATATTAACACACTTTCTGATTTGACTGAAACTAATACTAAAGAATTTAGTGAAAAAGAAATGATTGCTTTGCAAAATCAAACAAGCAAATCAAATACTGCTTCTGATTTGTCTTTTTCTTCATTTCTTAAATCAGTTGTAAAATCTAATTAAACCAATCTTCGCATTAATATCTTACTAAAAACGATTATAAATAAATGATTGATAAAATTTTTTATTTTATTTTCCTTTGTAACCTTTTTCTTGTTCAAAACAATTAATTTTAATAGATATTACTTAACAAAAATAACCTTGTGAAACAAAATTTGAACCTATTCGAAATGATTGTATATTAGAAAATTTTGGCTCTACGCTAAATAGAGTGGGTAATCAAATTTAAGTTTTCCAGAAATGAAGTAAATCATATTAATAAAGTTTTCAATATTTCTATATCCTCTCGCTCTTTTCTTTGCTAATTGTATTTTAGAATTAATACCTTCA
>JAPLFM010000110.1 GCA_026390675.1 Candidatus Kapaibacterium sp.
GGGAATAAAACTTACAGGAGTAGAAAGAGAATTATGTTCTTGTAATGGTTTAATAGATAAAATCAACAAAAGAGCATATACAGCTTCAACTGATATAACATTAAGATTAGATAGTAACAATTATGAGCTTTCAGCAATTCTAGGAGGTTCATATATAGAAGGTAACAAAGCTGCTATGATAAATATGCAAAATTCACCTATAAGATATTTACAAAGATTTGATTCTCCTTATAAAATAGATTCATTAAGTAATAATTTGATTGGGGTTGGTTCTGTAATAAATTTTAAAAAAATTGGTGGTAAGAATTGGCTTTGGGGAACTACAAACACTTTATTAAGTCCTTATTTCGAATTGAATGATATTGGTTATATGCAGTCAGTTGATTATTTAGAAACAAATAATTATATTAAATATAGGGAAAATACTCCAAATGATTATTTTTATTCTTTTGTTTGGGAAAATTACTCTATAAATAGGTGGGATTTTTCTGGTGTTAATACAAAAAATCTACTTGGGAGTAATTTAACTTACTTTTTACCAAGTCGTGATAATTTATTTATAAGTTGGGATCATGAATTCAGTGCCATGAGTAACAACAAGACTCGAGGAGGAGTATTAATGAAAAAAGATATTTCGAATTCATTAGTTTTGGGTTACGAAACTGATTGGTCTAAGATTACTAAATTCATATTAAATTTTTATGGTGCATTATATGAATTAGGTGGAAGAGAACAAAACTATACTTTTGGAGTAACATCTAGAGTAAGTAATGGTATAGAGTTCAATTTTACAGCTAAATATTATATAAATTTCGATACAAGACAATACGTAACAACTATTGATGGAGATAGACCTGAGGTTTTAAATAAAAGATATATTTTTGCAAATATTGCACAGAATACTCTTTCAACACAATTTAGAGTAAACTTTACAGCTTCTCCAACTTTGACTTTCGAATTATATGGAGAACCATTTATTTCAAATGGAGTGTATTCTAATTATGGAGAATTAGAATATCCAAGAGATAATAAATTAATTACTTACGGCAAAGACAAAGGAACTTTGATAGCCAAAACTAATGATGGTTATACAGTAAAAGATGGTAATAATGAATTTAATATATCGAATAATAATTTTAATAAATTGTCATTTAGAAGTAATTTTGTTATTAGATGGGAGTGGATGTTAGGCTCAACTTTGTACTTTGTTTGGCAACAAAGTAGGTTTGAAAATCAAATTAACCAAGAATTTAAAGCAAATAATATTTTTAATTCTTTATCAGCAACAGGAATTAATTCGCTTGCATTAAAGGTCAGTTACTGGGTTCCTTGGAATTAAAATGTCGTTATATTTACATTATATTTTATTTATTTTAAAATATTATTTTATTTTTGTAACTTAGTTTAATTAAATGCGTATTAACATATATAAGATTTAATTATTCACAATTCATAATAAATAAATATATGAAAAAATATACAATACTTTCGATACTTGCAGTTTTAGTTTTTTCACTTGCAAGCTGTGTTTCTACAAAAACAACATCATATTCAGATCCTGATTATAATGGTAAAAAATTTAACTCTATCTGCGTTTATGCTGATTTAGATGATTTCGAAATGAGAGAGAAATTAGAAACTAAATTAGTTAAAGAATTAAAAGATTTGGGTGTAAATGCAACAAAGGGAACTGAAATCCTTCCTCCAACAAGAGTTTGGACAGAAGAAGAATTAAAAGAAAGATTAATTAGTCAAAATATTGATGGCTTTCTTAAAGTTAAAATCAACAAAACAGTAATAGTTGATAAAATGGGAAGAACAACTAATACTTACTCAACTGATGGTGATCTTGCCTTGAGTAAAGATAAAATCAAAGAATTAGCGAAATCAGTAAACTCTAACAGAACTTTTCTTTCAAATTTCCAGAGTGAATTAATTGATTTGAAAAATAACAAATTAGCTTGGAGTGCAAGTTCCAATTCAGAATCAGCAGAATCCTTCAAAAGCTCTTCAAATGTAGTTATAGGTTCATTAGCACAAGATATTACTAGAGAACTTAAAGAAAAAGGTCATTTAAAATAAGCATTCTCAAAGTTTAGTTTAAAAAAGACTTTCATTAAATTGAAAGTCTTTTTTTTTATATATTTTTAATTAAACTCAAATTATTTGGCTCTACGCTAAATAGAGTGGGTAATCAAATTTAAGTTTTCCAGAAATGAAGTAAATCATATTAATAAAGTTTTCAATATTTCTATATCCTCTCGCTCTTTTCTTTGCTAATTGTATTTTAGAATTAATACCTTCAA
>JAPLFM010000209.1 GCA_026390675.1 Candidatus Kapaibacterium sp.
AGAGCCTAAATTATACAATTAAAACAATTAAGTTAATACGATTAAAATACGCATTTATTTTAAAGTTATTTATATAGAGGATGTTTGAAATACTATTTTAAACAAAAAAAAGCCTTATTGTTTTGGCAATAAGGCTTTTTAATCTAAGAGCCGCTTGACGGACTCGAACCGCCGACCTGCTGATTACAAATCAGCTGCTCTACCAGCTGAGCTAAAGCGGCGCTCAATAGAGATACAAAAATAAGCACTTTTTTTTTTTTATGCAAGAACTTTTTTTACATTTAATATATTATTTTCATATTAACTTACTTTTTGATAAAATATAGTTCTTTTTCCTTATATTTGAACATTAAATGTATGTCTAATTAATTTTTAACTTTTAATGAATGAAATAGTAATTAATAGCGATATGGCTCCAGAACCAGTTGGTCTTTACCCTCATGCGAGAAGAGTTGGTAACTTGTTGTTTTTATCAGGGGTAGGTCCTAGAGAAAAAGGTAATAATAAAATACCAGGAGTTGAAATTGATTCTAATGGTAATATTTTAAGCTATGATATTGCGATTCAATGTCATTCAGTCTTTAAAAATGTTAAATATATATTAGAAGCATCTGGTTCAAGTTGGGACAACTTGTTTGATGTTACTGTGTTTTTAACAAACATGAAAGACGATTTCCCAATTTATAATAAGATATGGGCAGATTATTTTAAAGATAATTTACCATGTAGAACTACTTTAGAAATTAATTGTTTGCCTACTCCAATAGGTATTGAATTAAAATGTATTGCAACAATATTATAGAGATTGAGAATGGAAAACAATGAATATGCTTTAAAAATATTTCATCAAATGTTTGATAATGATAGATTTAGTAAATGGTTAGGTATAGAACTAGTATATATTATTGAGGGTGAATGTAGTCTTAAAATGGAAATTAGAGAAGAAATGTTAAATGGATTTAATATTTCCCATGGAGGTATTACTTATTCAATAGCTGATTCTGCATTAGCTTTTGCTTCAAATTCTTATGGTAGAAAGTCTGTTTCACTTTCAACTGTAATGAGCTATCCTACGGCTACTAAAAAGGGAGATATAATAACTGCAACAGCCAAACAAGTAACAATATCTGAAAAAACAGCTATATTTGATGTAACAATTAAAAATCAAAACAATGAAATTGTAGGTGTTTTTAGAGGAACAGTTTACAGAACTAGTAAGTTATTTGAAATTTAACTTTTAAAATTGAATTTATGATAATAATATTAAAATAGAAAGGTTAAAAAAGAGCAAAAAAATATATTTCAACATAATTTCGAACTCGATATCGTTCTAATCTTAAAATTGTCAATTTTGTTTTTAACTAATACAGGCAATATCTACATAATATATACGTCCAATTTATACAGTTTTCGTTTTAATTTAAAGCTTTTTGTTCACATATAATGATATAAAATATGCAAAATCACTGCAAAAATTGAAGTGACAATAATCCAACAATTTGGAAAATTGCGAGAGCAATTTGTCTTCCGCCATCTTGATTTTGTATTTGTTTTTAAGAAATCAAAATCAAGTGCGAAAAAAACAACGGTTAAATTTAACAAAAAACGAACTTTGGAAAACTTATTTGGAAAATTTTTCCAAAAACTAAACTTGGTTTTGGTTATTTCCTCACCTTGGGGAGGATAAAGGTGGGGTTCTTAATTGGTTCATTCTGTTCACTTAAAAAAACATGGAAAACACAAAATCAAGTGTGAAAAAACATCGACTAAATTTGACAAAAAACAAACTTTGGAAAACTTATTTGGAAAATTTTTCCAAAACTTAATTTGGTTTTAGTTCATTCTCCTCTTGGAAAATTGCGAGAGCAATTTGGAATTGTTTTAAAGTGAGGTTCTTAAAACAATGTACTTTAAAGCGTAATCCAATATACCCTGAACTAAATTCAGTATTACAAGAAAAAATGGCTGATAAAGAAATTCGAAAAAACGCTAAATCACTGCAAAAATTGAAATGGGTGAATTTAAGTAATACATTGAAATATTAGGGAGTTAAGATAAATTACATAGTCAATAATTTTAAAAGTTATTTTTATAAAATTTTTTCCAAATATTGTTGTAAACTTCAAAAAGTTTAATAATTTACTTGTATTAAAACCATTTCTAAAATGTATTCGTCAACTAATTTTCAAACAAAAATCAATCACAAATCTAAAATAAAATTATGCGAATAGTAAAAGCACCTCGTGGAAATAAATTAACATGTAAAAATTGGCAGATAGAAGCCGCTTATAGAATGATTCAAAATAACCTTGACCCTGATAATGCAGAGCGTCCTAATGAACTTATAGTTTATGGTGGGCTGGGTAAAGCAGCAAGGAATTGGGAATCTTTTGATAAAATTCTTGACTGCCTAGTGAACTTAGAACCAAATGAAACTCTTTTAGTTCAATCTGGAAAACCTGTTGGTGTAGTTCCAACTTATGCAGAAGCTCCAAGAGTAATTATTGCAAATTCCAATCTTGTACCTAATTGGGCTAATTGGGATGAGTTTCGCCGTCTTGATGCTCTCGGACTAATGATGTATGGACAAATGACAGCGGGAAGCTGGATTTATATTGGTACTCAAGGAATTTTACAAGGTACTTATGAAACATTTGTTGAATGTGCAAGACAGCATTTTGGTGGAGATTTGAAAGGTCGCTTTTTGCTAACTGGTGGTATGGGTGGAATGGGTGGAGCTCAGCCTTTAGCTGCTACTTTTGCTGGTGCTACTTCTATCACAGTTGAGATTGACCCTACACGTATTGAAAAACGTATAAAAGATGGATATTGTGATGCTATTTGCTATACGATTGATGAAGCAATCAAATTAATGCTAGAAAAGAAAGAAAGTAAAACTCCTTATGCAATTGGATTGGTTGGAAATACCGCAGAAGTGCTTCCAGAGCTTTTAAAACGTGGAATAGTACCTGATGTAGTAACAGATCAAACTTCAGCTCACGACCCACATAATGGCTATTATCCAGCTGGCTACTCAATGGCTGAAGCAGATAAATTACGCACTGATAATATTGAAAAATACCTTGAAGAAGTTTATAAATCAATGGCTATTCACGTAAGAGCTATGATTGAATTTAAAGAAAGGGGATCAATTGTATTTGACTATGGCAATAACCTTAGAGGATTTGCAAATAAGTTTGGTGGAGTAGAAAACGCTTTTGCATACAATGGTTTTGTGCCTGATTATATTCGTCCACTTTTTTGTGATGGTAAAGGTCCATTTAGATGGGTGGCTCTCTCTGGCGATCCTGAAGATATTAAAAAAACAGATGAAGCAATTTTAGAACTGTTCCCAAATGATGTTAATTTGCACAGATGGATTAGTCAAGCACAATCTCGTTTGAAATGGCAAGGTTTACCTGCAAGAATTTGCTGGCTTGGATATGGTGAACGCCGTAAAGCTGGTTTGAAATTCAACGAAATGGTAAGAGATGGAATCTTGTCAGCACCAATAGTTATAGGACGTGACCATTTGGATTGTGGTTCTGTGGCTTCACCTTATAGAGAAACAGAAGGTATGCTTGATGGTACTGATGCTGTTTCAGATTGGGTTATGCTTAACTTTGCTTTGAATGCAATTGGAGGGGCAACATGGGTATCACTACACCACGGTGGTGGAGTTGGTATGGGTTATTCTCAACATGCTGGTATGGTAGTAGTAGCCGATGGTTCAAATGAATCAGCAAGTCGTATATCAAGGTGCTTACTTATGATACATTTATGGGAATAATTCGTCACGCAGATGCTGGATATGATAGAGCCAAAGAAAATGCAAGAAAATTTGGTATAAATGTTCCGATGATGAGGTAATCATAACCGTTGATTAAGCTGATTAAATTTATTTACTTGATTTTAAAGATTAACAAGATTAATATGATTTTATAGTTTAATATAAATTTACAAACATACTTGATAATATGATTAGGAAAGAATATAAATATTCTGAAATTATACGATGTCATTTTTTTTAATGATGAATTTAGACTAAATAAATTCAAAACAGTCTTAACCGTTGATTATGTTGATTTAATTGATTTACTTGATTTTTAAAGATTAAAATGATATTACAAATATAATTGATTAGATGATTAGAAAAGAATATAAATATTCCGAAATTACAGAAAAAATTCTTGGAGCTTCGTTTGAAGTTCATAAGATTTTAGGTAATGGATTTCAAGAAGTAATTTATCAAAGAGCATTAGCAAAAGAATTTTCAAATTGGAATTTATCTTTTGATAGAGAATTTGAGATGCCAATTTTTTATAAAGATGAACAAATTGGAACAAGAAGAGTCGATTTCTTAGTTGATGGTGTTGTTCTAATTGAATTAAAGGCAATAATTAAATTGGATGATATTCATTTAAATCAAGTATTGAATTACTTAGAAGTGTATAATTTAGAAATTGGAATGTTAATTAATTTTGGAAGTAAAAGTTTAGAATACAAAAGATTAATTAATGCTAAATATAAATTAAAAACGAAATAAATCATCTTAATCAATAAAAACGAAATAAATCATCTTAATCAATAAAATCAAATTAATCAATGGTACAGACAATTGAATGATATTAAATGAATATAAATATTCTGAAATTACTTAAAAATCCTTTGAACATCATTTGAAGTTCAAAAGATTTTAGGTAATAGATTTCAAAAGGTAATTAATTATGAAAGAAAAATCTAAAATCCGACATTTTCATTATGGGAATCTAATAAATATATATCATTTTCCTTATGGTGATAAATTAAATACAACCATTTTTGTTTTTGGGACTATATTTTTACATATCTATCCATTTACTTCACTTTTAAATCTGAATGATATAACTTCAAATATGAGACCGTTTGTTTTTGTAATAATATTTTTATCATTTATTGATACTATAATATATAAAAAAGCCTTCAAGTCAAATTATGTAAGTGAAATTCTTGTAAATTTAGAAAGTCAAACAATTGAACTAGATTACTTTTATTATAAAAAACCAAATAAGAAAATTTGTTTAAGTTTAAAAGAAATAAAAATAATTGAAAAGAAGAGCTTAAGTGCATTACCAAGTACAGTTGCATGGACAGCATTTAGAATAATCAATATTAATGACAACAAAGAATACATTGTATCAACAGATCTTTGGGACTATAGTGTTTACAATGTGTTATTATCTTTTTTAAAGAGTGAACTTAAAAAGCTATAAAATATTTGATAATAATTAAAAAGAAGAACTTCTTCTTTCATAAAATTACATTCTTTTGTAATTTGAAAATTAATCAATCAAATCAAATTAATCAACGGTTCAGACAATTAATGAAAAAACTAATAATAACTATCTTAATAATAATATCAAATAGCTACTTTTGCTTTTCACAAAATGATGGTTGTGATTGTGGTGGAGATATTAGCCGTCAAGGATTGTTTATTGGTGGAGGTCTTGGAATTGGTACTTTAAATCTTTATAATAATAGCAATGTAATTTATTCAAACGATTATCTAATTTCACCATCAATTCCTAATTTGAAAGTTGGTTATTTTGTAAATGATAAATTAATTATTAGTTTATTACAACCGGGTGCCGTCTATAAAGTAAATGGAAGTGATAGAGTAGCCGAATCAGTTCAATTGAATTTACAATATTGGTTAAACAAAAATATGTGGGTGGCAAGTGGATTAGGTGTAGCATTTGATATTCCAGCATTTTATACAGTGAAAGATCTGAAATTTAAAGAGTTTTATGCTGGTTTTCCTTCTGTTTCAGTTTCAACAGGTTATGAGATATACCGAACTAAAAATTACACAATTGATTTGCAATACCGCTTTTATTATGGAAATGCTTCAATTGAAGGAAATAATCGCAAAGCAATATCCAATATGATGATAGTTGGGTTTAATTGGTATAAATCTAATAAGGTTAGTTTGTAATGTTCTAAGCATTTGATTAGTATTTAGTTATATATTTTTATTTTTTTTTAACTAGCTTTAGATTCTTAATTTGAATTTTATTTTTGATTTTTTTTATCATTATTATTAACAGTTTGAAAATATTATTTAAAATAGCAATACTACTTGTAATCATTTTTTATTATTCTTTTCCAGCAGTGAATAACACTTTCTTTTATAAAAGAATGGAAGGTTATATAGGTAATGACAGTGTTATTGTGTATCTATCAAAATCAGATTCAAATTTTACCTCAAAAATAATGTTTGTAAAAAGTGGTAATATTTTAGTTAATGATTTATTTCAAAACAATTCTATTAAAGATAGTGTTTGGGTTATGAAATTAGCAAAAATGAGTTTGATAAAAGACAATTTTTCCAAGAGTAAAAGTATATTAATTAAAGGACAATTCCTTCAAAAAGATTATTTTAAAGGCAATTTTATTGATTCTAACAAATCATCAAGTCTTCAATCAGTAGAATTAAAAGAGAAATATTTAGCAGGCTCAAGTAAAATTTCATATATTGACTATAATAAAGATTATTATTCATTCAATGATCTTAAATATGACATTCAAATAATATATCCATTAATACGGTTAAAAGATAGTGTTTTAAATAGTAAAATCAACAAAAATATTACTCAAACTTTATTCTCTAGATTCGAAAATCAAAAATTAAAGTTTAACTCTATTGATAATTTTGTTAACGACTATTTAGTATCGGATTTCAAATCTATCGAAGATGATAAAGATTCTGATAGCAATCCAGCTGATGAAAAAAACATTGAAGATGATGATATGCTTGCCGAACAAGATTGGTATTTTCATAATTTTATGGAAATAACTTTGAATGAAAGTAATTTAATTTCAGTAAGCTGTCAAACTAGTGATTATATGGGAGGAGCGCATGGTGGATATAACAACACAAATATTAATATTAACACTTTGACAGGTAATTATATTACATTAGATTCAATATTGAAACCGGGATACAAAAAGAAACTTGATAGCCTTGGAAGAATTGCTTTTGCAAATTATATAAATATACCTTTAGACAGTCTTGACAACCATATTAAAGAGTACTTTTGGTTCAACAATTCTAAATTTGAGTTAAATAATAATTTTGAAATTACATACACAGGTTTGAACTTTGTTTTTAATCAATATGAAATTGCAAGCTATGCAGATGGAATTTTTGAGGTCTTTTTAAGTTACAATATTATAAAAGACTTAATAAGAGAAGATTCACAAGTTTATAATCTTGTAAATGGAATGAAGTAAGTCAATATTTTTATTATTTCATTCTTTTGAAAACGAAAATACATTTTAATGTGTCTCTACATACGATAATTAAATAAATGTGGAAATTGATTTTTAGTGTCAAAACATCATTACAAAGGTCCAATTTCAGACCACTTCAATGGAAAAGTATTTTACAACTATAATGGTCAGGGTTCAAAAACATTTCCTGAATTAATGAAATGGCTCTCATCGAGAAAAAAAGTTCCTTGGGGAAAATATAGAAAACAAGAAAGTAAAAAACCCGTTGGAAGAAATGAGAATAATGATTTCTTAGTTACTTTTGTAAATCATAGTACAGTATTAATTCAAACAATGGGATTGAATATAATTACAGATCCTGTATTTTACAAAAGAGTAAGCCCCGTTCAGTGGGTAGGACCTAAAAGATTTACTGATCCTGGAGTGAATTTGAAGGATTTGCCAAAGATTGATTTAGTATTGCAAAGTCATAATCATTGGGATCATTTGGATATAGATTCACTTAAGTATATTTGTAAAAGAGATAATTCAAAAGTAATCACAACACTTGGTGTAAGTTTATTTCTAAATAGTAGTGGTATAACTAACACACAAGAATTAGATTGGTGGCAAGATACTGAATATAATCCTGATTTAAAAGTTAATTGTGTACCTGCACAGCATTTCTCGGGAAGATGGCTAAGCGATAGAAATAAAACTCTTTGGTGTGGATTTGTTTTAGAGTTTTCTAATGGAAGAAAACTCTACTTTGCAGGTGATACTGGTTATGGTGATTTCTTCAAAAGTATTAGTGAAAAGTTTGGAGAAATTGATTTTTCATTAATTCCAATTGGAGCTTATAAGCCCGAATGGTTTATGTCATCAGTTCATATTTCTCCAAAAGAGGCAGTTAAAGTTCATTTAGAAGTGAAATCAAAGAAAAGTATGGGGATTCATTTTGGTTCATTTGCACTTGCTGATGAAGGCTTGGAAGAACCAATAAATGACTTGAATAATAGTTTATCTGAAAATAATATGCATAAAGAAGATTTTATTACTCTTACTGAAGGTGATAATATAAAAATTTGAATTTTTGAAATATATTTCTTCTAAAATTGAAAACTTCTCTCTATTTTCTGGTCAGAGAAGGCTTCAAAAAAACAAAGCTACCCTTTTGAGGTAGCTTTGCATAATTAAACATTTATCATTTACAATTAAACTTTAACTGCATCCACTTGTGGTACCACAGTCTTCGCAAACAGTGCAGCTACCATTTCGTTTTACTCTCATAGAGCTACAGTTACCACATTGTTCGCCAGTATAGCCAAGAGCAGTTGCATTACTAGATTTAACTACCATTTTCACTGAACCGGGAGCAGGTTTTGTTTCCACAGATTCACTTATAGCAACTAAAATTTCAGTTTCATCTCTTTGGTTTAGCTGAGCTTCAGGATTTTGAAATGAAATAATTTCATCAGATTTAGTATTAATTTTCACTTTTGTAGATTTGTCAGAAAGCTCTGGCGATCCACTTGATACTTCGTCAATAGCAGGAATATGAACAAAATCTTTTCTACCTAAGTAGTCATAACCAAGTGAACGGAATACATAATCTAAAATCGAAGTTGAATTTTTGATTGCTTCGTGCCCTTCCACAAATCCAGCAGGTTCAAAACGAGTAAATGTGAACGAATCTACTAATTCTTCCAATGGTACTCCATATTGTAATGCTTTAGAAGCCAAAATAGCAAAGCTATTTAATAAGCCACGGAAAGCAGCTCCTTCTTTGTACATATCAATAAAGATTTCACCAATTGTTCCATCTTCGTATTCACCAGTTCTCAAATATAATTTATGTCCTCCAACATTTGCTTCTCTAATAATTCCTTTTCGACGAGGAGGAAGTTTGTATCTTGTTGCTTTTCTTTCAACTTTTGCAGAAATTACTTCGTGAAGTTCTTTTGGTCCTTTTGTTTCGTCAAGTGTATTTTCATCACCCAATAAAACTACTTCATCCAATCCATCATAATTAGCTGAGTTTAGTGGTTGAGAAAGTTTTGAACCATCACGATAAAGAGCAATTGCTTTTACCATTATTTTCCAAGATTCCATATAAACTTCACCAACTTCATTCACAGTTGCATTTGCTGGCATATTTACAGTTTTAGAAATTGCACCAGAGATGAAAGGTTGTGCTGCTGCCATTATACGAACGTGAGCCATATAAGCAATAAATCTTTGACCTTTCTTTCCACATTTATTTGCAGTATCAAATACAGGTAAATGCTCATCTTTCAAGTGTGGAGCACCTTCTACTGTCATAGTTCCACATATAAAGTCATTTGCTTCTTCAATTTCTTTATTTGTAAATCCCAAAGCAGCAAGCATATCAAATGAACTATCTTCGATTTCATCTTTAGAGAAACCTAAAGAAAGACAAAAATCTTCGCCTAAGCTCCATTTGTTGAAAGCAAATTTAATATCAAATACATCATCAAGTTGTTTTTCAATATCAGCTAATTTATCTTCTGTAAATCCTTTAGATTTCAAAGTTGTATTGTTGATATGAGGACATCCATGAAGTGTGCCATGTCCTTTTGAATATTTTTCAATATCTTCAATTTGATTTTCAGTATAGTTTAATTTAACCAATGCTTTTCTAACAGATTGATTTACAATTTTGAAATATCCACCACCAGAAAGTTTTTTATATTTAATAATTGCAAAGTCAGGTTCAATACCAGTAGTATCACAGTCCATAACTAATCCAATAGTACCAGTTGGTGCAATTACTGTAGTTTGAGCATTGCGGTACCCATAAAGCGAACCAAGATTTACAGCATCATCCCATACATCTTTTGCTGGTTTTAATAAGTAATCAGGGCAGTATTTAGGACTAATACCCATTGGTCTAATAGTCAAATTTTCATATTCAGAAGGGTTAGCATTATAAGCAGCTCTTCTATGATTTCTCATTACTCGTAGCATGTGAGATGAGTTTTTAGCATATCCTTCAAAAGCACCAAGTTCTTTTGCCATTTCAGCAGAAGTAGCATAAGATTGACCAGTCATAATTGAAGTGATTGCTCCAGTCCAAGCCAAAGCTTCTGGTGAATCATAAGGAATACCATTCATCATCAATAAAGTACCTAAGTTTGCATATCCCAAACCAAGTGTACGGAAGTCATAACTCAATTGAGCCATGTTTTTAGCTGGAAACTGTGCCATTAAAACAGATATTTCTAATACAATAGTCCATAGTTTGACTGCATGTTTATAATCCTCAATATTTAAAACCCCAGTTTCATCATCAAAGAATTTAACAAGATTAATACTAGCAAGATTGCAAGCTGTATCATCTAAAAACATATACTCAGAGCAAGGATTAGATGCATTTATTCTACCACTTTCAGGGCAAGTATGCCATTCATTAATAGTAGTATCATATTGCAATCCAGGATCAGCACTTTTCCAAGCAGCTAAGTTAATTCTATTCCACAAGTCTTTCGCTTTTACTTTTTTAGCTACTTCTTTAGTAGCTCTCCATTTCAATTCCCAATATTCATCATTTTCTACTGCTTTCATAAATTCATTTGAAACACGAACTGAATTATTTGAATTTTGACCACTTACAGTTATATACGCTTCGCCTTCGTAATGAGTTGAAAATACTTCAAAATTAATGGTAGTAAATCCTTGATCTACTAGTTCAAGTACTCTTTGCACACTTGCAATTGGAATACCTCTATTTAATGCCTTTTGTACTAAATTAGCTAATTCTTTATTAGTCTTGATATTAGTACCTTTATTAAGAGCAGAATCCAAAACAGCTTGCATAAATACCGAATTTACTTTAGAACCAGCAACTAATGCAGCTACTTTTTCTTCTTCTCTCGCTTTCCAATCAATAAATTCTTCAATATCTGGATGATCAATATCAATAATTACCATCTTTGCTGCACGCCTTGTTGTTCCACCAGATTTTATAGCACCTGCGGCTCTATCAAATATTTTTAAAAAGCTCATTAATCCTGATGATACTCCACCACCAGACAATTTTTCCCCTTTTCCCCTAAGATTTGAAAAATTTGAACCTGTACCACTACCAAATTTAAATATTCTTGCTTCACGAGTAACCAAATCAAAAATCCCACCTTCAGCAAGCATATCATCTTCGACTGATTGAATGAAACAAGCATGAGGCTGAGGTCTTGAATATGAATCTGTTGATTTCGTTAATTCTTTAGTATCTGGGTCAACATAATAATGACCTTGAGCAGAGCCTGTTATACCATAAGCATAGTGCAAACCGGTATTAAACCATTGTGGAGAATTGGGTGCTGCACTTTGATTTAATAACATATATACCAATTCATCATAAAATGCTTGAGCATCTTGTTCAGAATCAAAATATTTATATCTTTCACCCCAATCTCTCCAAGCTCCTGCCAATCTGTGTGCAACTTGCTTAAGAGAAGTTTCTGCACCTAGCACTTGCTTGCCATTACTATCTAAAATTGGAACACCAGTATCATCTACTTGAGGTACACCAGTTTTACGGAAATATTTTTGAGCTAAAATATCAGTAGCTACTTGCGACCAATGAGCTGGGACTTCAATATTGGTCATTTCAAAAACTTTAGAGCCATCAGGATTCTTGATGGCTGAAGTTCGATTTGTGTATTGGAAAAGCTCGTAAGCACTTTTCCCAGTATGCGTAAAACGTCGAGAAATTTTCATAAAAATCCATTGTAAAAGATTTTTTAAATAATATTTAATTTTCAAATTAGAGAGACGAATAACCTATTGATTTAATCCTTAGGTTTCAACCCTTTGGTAAAATCAATTCACTTTTTAAGTTAAAGCAATTGCTCAAACTATTGAAGTTTTTTATTTTAAATCTGGAAAATGCTTTAAATATAATTGCTTTAAAACATTAGCGTGACTATTATTAAGTCTTTGGGTTTACTACTACCTTTTAAGTTTCTCACTTGAAAAAAAGCAACATTAGAATTAACAAATCTCTATTCATTATGCCGAGGAATGTCTCTAAATTTTTCACTTAGAGGATACTTTACCAATATGTTAAAATCAAATGCTTACAAATAAAAGGAATTGTAGTTTAATACCAAATACGCATTTTTCCACAAATTCGTAAGTCTTTAAAAGTCAAGACTTATTAGTTATCAACATCTTTATTTTGTTTTTTTGTATTATTTTTTTGCTTGCTGCAATGCTAAATTAACATTTTTTTTATAAGTTGCATAATACTTTTTTTAAAATCTGTAAATTATGCAAATACTTTTAAATTTAGACATTTGGCTCTTTTATTTTTGCAATCACAATCTTGCAAATCCAATCTTTGATAAGCTAATGCCATTCATTACTTCCAATAATAATTGGTTTTTAGTTTACATAATAGGGCTTTCGCTTTTAGCTTGGAAAGGTGGCAAAAAGGGAATAGTTATAGTGATTGGAATTTTACTAATGGTTGTTATTTCCGATCAACTTTCAAGTCATTTAATAAAAGAATTAGTTGGAAGGATTCGCCCTTGTTCATCTTTGCAAAATATTAGACTTTTGGTTGATTGCGGATCTGGAAAATCTTTTCCATCGTCACACTCAGTTAATAATTTTGCTGCAGCTATTTATCTCAGTTTCTTTTTTAAAAAGTATAAAAAAATCTTTTTTGTAGTTGCATCTTTAGTTGCCTTTTCTAGAGTGTATGTAGGTGTACACTTTCCTTTCGATATTATTGGTGGTGCTATTATTGGTAGTGCTATTGGTTATGCAATAGCTTTGCTTGTCGATAAGTTATTAGAGAAGATGGAAGTAGGTGAGAAATAATTAACACTTTATATGGTGAAATATGAAACATTTAGTTTGTATTTTGTTTTTATTGTTTTCATTTATGAATTTATATTCAGATGATTACACAAGATTTAATGATAGTACCAAAACATTAGAAATTATTAAATATGATGAAAATTTTGATTGGTTTGATTGGAATATAGTTAAAATTATAAAAAATAATCATAATAAAAATTATGAAAAAACCTTACAAAGTCATATTGAATATTATGAAAAGATTCAATATTCTCTAATTGACTCAAATTTAAAATTAGAACTTACTGATACTTTGTCAAAATTGAAATTTTACAACTTCAATGCTTTTAAATCAAGTTACCTAATAATTGATTCTACAAACAATCAAAGATTGAAATTTGATTTTAATATTAATAATAAAATTTTAATTTCAAAATTCAGCTTAACTAATAAAACAAATCAAACTTTAAATTTGGTGCTTTTGCTAAATCATTTTCAAAGCGAATTCAATCCATGTTTTTATATTTATACAAGTAATAAATTAATTCAAAAAGTAAATTTAACTAGAAATAATACGAAAAGTTCATTTAGCTTTAATGGTATCAACATCCCACTATTAATTATTCCTAATCAAGAAATTGAAATATATTATATAGAAAATATAATAGAAGATTTCTTTGATCTAAGTTATTTCCCTAAAATTCAAAGTAACAATAAATACTTACTTGATAGAAACATTTTTGTGTTTAAATCAACAATATTAATTTTTCCTTTTTTTGTATTAATTATTTTTATATACTGGTATTATTCTTATTACTTATTTTCATTAACATTTATTTTTCTTTGTATTACACAAATTTACTTATTAGTTTTTAATTATAGTATCTCAAATTTTATATCAAGCAATTTTCAAATACATATAGTCGGATTATTGTTATATTCAAGTGTATTGCTTTTTTTAAATGAATATTTGAATATCAAATACTATTATCGAAAATGGAGTATTATTATTAAAAGTGTTTCGTATTTCAGTATATTTTCATTTTTATTATCAATTTTCAAACTTCCTATTATTTTAAAAATATTAATTTCAATAAATCCTAATTTTGATTCGTATATATATGAATTGCAGAGGATTACTGTTGCAATTGTATTAGCTTGTTTCATGTTTTTGAATATATCAATTTATATTATCTCAATTAAAATCTTTAAAAAGGGAATTAAAAATGCTTTATATATAATAATAGGTTGGTCATTTGTAATTTCATTTTATATATTTGCAATAATAGGAATATTAGACGAATTCATATTTAATAGAATTGTATTGCAATTCTTAAACAATCATATAAGTGATAACACACTCCAATTTTATGTGTACTTTGGTATCTTCTTTGAAATGTTTGTATTTCTTTTTGCGATAGCCAAAAAAACAAGGCAAGGACAAATTGATTTGGCAAAAGAAGAAACTGAAAGATTACTTCAAGAGCAAGAGAAAAAACTGATTTTAGAAGCACACAAACAGCTTACTGCTAAAAATGAAGAAATACTTTCATCAATGAGATATGCAGGTCACTTACAATCAGTTGTTTTGCCACTAGAAGAAAAGATACAAAACACATTACCAAACAACTTTATTATTTTCAAACCAAAAGATATTGTCTCTGGAGATTTCTACTGGTATGCTGATACAGGTAATTTTACATTTATTGGCTTGGGAGATTGTACTGGTCACGGAATACCGGGATCGATGCTTACTATGATTGGAACAATGCTCTTAGATCAAGCTGTTATACAAAATAACATATATGAAATAGACCAAATTATTAGGTTTGTAAACATTCAGTTTATCAAATCAGTAAATGAAAGTAAAAAAACTAGAGATGGAATGGAGCTCGCAATTATTAAAATTCATAAGAATAGCAATAAAATAGAATATTCTGGTTTGGGTATTAACTTATACATAATATCAGATGAAAAACTAAATGAATTTAAAGCTAAAAGAGCTTCAATTGGTGAAGATTTAGATGAAATTGATGTAGTTGAAGTAGAGTTAAACAAAAATGACAAAATATATTTATTTTCAGATGGATATGCCGACCAAAATAATTCTGGTGGAAAGAAGTATGGCAAAACAAGATTAAAAGAACTAATTATCAATTCATCAAATAAATCAATTAAAGAGCAAAAGAATATTATCGAGAGTGAATTAGAAAAACATAAAGGAACTGAGCTCCAAAGAGATGATGTTACTATAATTGGAATTGAGATATAAAAAAAGACTTTCCCAATATACAGGAAAGTCTTTTATGATTCTCTAAAATACAAGTAATTATTTAGCTATGGAAACGCTTCTACGCTCTCTAATTACAGTTACTGTAATTTGACCTGGATATTCCATTTCATTTTCTATACGCTTAGCTATGCTATCAGCAATTTCATCAGCATATTGATCATTAATTTTCTCTGGTTCAACAATAACTCTAATTTCCCTACCAGCTTGAATAGCAAATGTTTTAGATACACCATCCCAGCTATTTGCAATTTCTTCAAGCTTTTCAAGACGTTTGATATAGTTCTCTAAAGATTCTCTTCTTGCACCCGGTCTTGCACCACTAATACTATCAGCAGCTTGTACTATTACTGCAATCGCAGATTCCATTTCAATATCTTCGTGGTGAGCACCGATTGCATTGCATACAATTGGATTTTCTCTATTCTTTTTGGCAAGTTCCATTCCTAATAATGCGTGAGGTCCTTCAATATCACGATCCACACATTTACCAATATCATGTAGTAATGCCGCTCTTTTAGAAAGGTTAACATCCAACCCTAATTCTACAGCCATTATACCACAAATATAAGCAGTTTCAATTGAGTGATTTAGTAGATTTTGTCCATAACTAGAACGATATTTCATTTTACCGATAAATCTAATCAATTCAGGGCGCATATTATGAATACCTAACTCAAGAAGAGTAGCTTCGCCAGTACGAATCATTTCTTCTTCAAGTTCTTTTTCAGCTTTATGAACAACTTCTTCAATTCTAGTTGGATGAATTCTACCATCAGCCATAAGTTTTTCAAGTGCCATTTTTGCAACTTGTCTTCTATACGGATCAAATCCAGAAATAATTACTGCTTCTGGCGTATCATCTATAATCAAATCTATACCAGTTGCAGCTTCAAAAGCACGGATATTTCTACCTTCTCTACCAATAATTCTACCTTTCATTTCATCACTTGCTAAGTTCATTACTGAAACAGTAGTTTCAACACTATGATCAGAAGCAGTACGTTGAATAGCTTGAACTATTATATTCTGAGCTTCTCTATTTGCTTTCAATTTAGTATCTTCTCTAATCTGATTAAGCTTTTGTGCTGCATCAGTTTTAGCAACGTTTACCAAATCTTCTATCAATTGTTTTTTAGCTTCATCTCTAGATAACCCAGCCATCTTTTCAAGTTTTTTAGCTTGTTCGTCATAAGCTTCTTGAGCATTTTGTAATAACTCATTTACTTTCTTTTCTTTAAGTTGTAAATCTTGCTCAAAATTATGTAAACTTTTTTCTTTTTTAAGAATTGTTTCTAACTTTTGCTCAACAGCATCTTCTCTTGACTTAACATTTTTCTCTTGAAGAGATAATTGACTTCTTTTAGATTCTGTATTAGTTTCAAAATCTTGTTTCTTTTTATGCCACTCTTCTTTTATTTCAAGTTTTCGTTCTTTTAATAAATTATCAGCTGCTTTTTCACCATCAGAAATAAGTGATTTGGCCTTTGCTTCTGCTTCAATTATTTTTGCAGAAACTAACTTTTTACCAGTTACAGATGTGATTAAGTAACCAACTATGAGTCCTACAACAAGACCAACCAAGCTAATAATTGCTGGCATACTCGACGATTGTTCATTCATTTTGTGTTTCTTTCCCCTTTAAAATTCAAAATTAAATTAGATTAATTATTATAAAAAAACCACACTAATTATCGTGTTTTGCCTTTCAGCAAAACAGCTAGAAGATTATTGAATCCTTCTATAACACAGTGGGTGATGCCCAACAAAATCTAAAATCTACTGATCCCTCAACCCCTTAAGGGTTGCAAAATTTTGCCCTAAAAGCAATGTAGCCCGCTATCAATTGATGGAGCGCTTCTCCCATTTAAGTAAACTTATAGATTCAAATACTTGTGCAAACGATAACTAGTGCGATATATAAAGTATATATATTAAGAATACTGATAAATCAAATATATCAATAATTGAGGATGCTTGAAACTTTAAATGCTAAAGAGTTAATGTGCTTTTTTTATTAAATCTGTTGTTTTAAACTATTTATTAGTAAATCAGACATTTTGTTTAATTCATCAGTCAAGTAAATGTTATTATTCTCGTTT
>JAPLFM010000144.1 GCA_026390675.1 Candidatus Kapaibacterium sp.
ATTGTACAATTTTGATATAAATGAACTTTTCCTCTAATCTCAGACATTTTTTCATTACTTTTTAGAAGAGAATTAAATGTAGCAATGCCAAGTGCTAAAATAAATTTCGGTTGTATCAACTCTATTTGTTTTTTTAAATAGGGTATACATTTATCAACTTCATTTTTAGTAGGTCTTCTGTTCGATGGTGTTTTACATTTTATTATGTTTACAATATACAAATCATTTCTTTTTAACTCAATAGCTTCAATTATTTGAGTCAATAGTTCACCTGCTCTTCCTACTATTGGTTTACCTGCATCATCATCATCAGAACTAGGGGATTCGGCAATTATCATAATATCTGCATTGTGATTTCCAGATCCAAAAACGAAATTTTTTCTCGAAGAGCCTAATTCACATGCTAAACATTTGCTTATATAATTTTCAAGAGAATCAAGAGAATTTGTTTTTTGCCAATCATCATTTTGTGGTACAATTTTAATCTCAAATTCTTTAATATCTTTATTTAAAATTACAACATTTTCGTTTTTTAAAATAGTATCAGAAGTAAATACTTCTGATAATAAATTGTTTCTATTTAAATTTAGTTTGAAATCTATTTTGTTTTCTAATAATATTTCACTAGAAAATTCTTTTTGAGTTTTAAAATATGTTGCCACATTTTGTATTAGTTGTAGTTTGTCCATCAATAAAATGTTATCTTAAACATGTAAATTTTTTGAATACTATATTGTTACCAGATTCAAATTTTACAAAATAAACACCTGAATTGATCTCATTTGAAACATTTATGATAAATTCAGAACTATTATTTTCAAAAACAGAATTTAAAACTTCTTTACCAATTTCATTTGAAACAGATATTTTACAACCTTGTATCATTTGATTACTTTTAAAAGATAAAATATCATTAGAATAATCAATATTAATATCAATTTTGTTCTCGAGATTTTCATTTACATTAGTAGTCATTTGTCTATAAAGCAAAGGTATATTGCCATCAGTTTTATAATTCATAGTTTCTGATACTGATCCATTATAATTATAAGGAATAATATTGTAATAATAATTGGAATCTAATATTAAACCATTAATTACTATATTATCAGCATCAATATTTGAAATTACATCAACAATCTTTGTAGAATTATAAATATTACCTTTTTGATAACTATTTGCATCTTTAGGTATAAAATCAGGTAATTTATTTATAGATTGAGTAATCAAATAACCATCACAGTCAACAATTGTTTTTGCAGGGTTGAATGTTAACGTAAGTTGATTATCTGCAGTTTTCCCAATATTATATATTGCTGGATATGATTTTGGTTCTAATGATAACGACCAAAAACGGAATTCTTTACCGTAACCTGGAACTAAGTTGTAAATTGAATATGCCCTTAAATAATAAAAAGACTCAGGATCTATAATTGGAACTTTACTACTAAAAGTTCCACTACCAGAGCCATCTATAGTAAATCCGTTAAAAGTATTTAGTGATGGATTAGCAAACAAACTCCATAAAACACCTCTTTGAGTAACATTAAATGAACCACCAGATAATATATTACCACCACTTTGAGCAGATTTAGAATCAATATCTGTTACAGGAAGTGTAATAACTGAAGGACCATTATAGATTTTGAAACTTATTTCTTGTCCAAAAGTTGTACCAGCTTCGTTTGTAGCAAATGCTTTAATATAATATGTTGAGTCAGGGAAAAATCCTGAAATAGTAGAACTAAAGCTACCATTGCCAGTACCCATATATATTAATCCAATTCTGTTAGAGAAACTTGGATTAGATACATTACTATAAACAACACCTCTCTTTGAAATTGTTGCACCACCATCAGATAAGATATTACCACCTGCAATAAAAGTAATATCATCAATAGTAACTAATTGCAATGTTACTACTTTAGGGAAATCAGGTGAAGTAAAAGTTGCTTCATTGCCATAATTTGTAGTAATTGAATTAGTAGCGTAAGCTCTAACATAATAAGTAGTTTTAAGATTTAAGCCTGTTAATTGACTTGGGTATTTTCCAATTCCATCTCCATCATCTGTAACTCCTATTTTTCTAGTAATTGTCGGTAAAGATATTGTATCCCATACTATTCCACGTTTTAATACTGGAACTCCACCATCAGATGTAATTTCACCACCACCATCTGCAGTAGTTTTCTTGACATTTGTTATAGGATTAGTTTTAACACTTGCACCAGCTAAAGTAGTAAATTCTTCAGGTAAACCATAAGATGTACCAATTGAATTAGTAGCATAAGCTCTTACATAATATTTAGTGCCAGGTTTTAGTTTTGTCATTTGATTATAGAATGTTCCAGTTTTAGTTCCAACATTAGTTAAGCCTGCATTTGTAAATATATCAGGAGTATCTAAAGTATCCCAAACAAGCCCACTCACTTTTATTGTTGCAGCTCCATCATTTACTATAGACCCGCCAGCAAAAGCAGTCAGACTTAGAATTTCAAATGGTATTTTAGTTCTTACCGTAGGTTTTTTTGCAATATAAAATCTAGCCAATGCAAAATCATAATCTGAACCATTAAATGTTTCACCTCCGACAACAATTTGACCGCTGCTTATAAACCCTATTGCATAAGCAGAATTATCATTTGCTGTAAATGTTGTAGAAATTTTACCATTTATCCCAAAAGTTTCATCAAATGTACCATCATTGTATATTCTTGCTATACCAAACTCTTTTTTACCACCATCAGCATAGTTTTCACCAACAATAATTAAACTATTATCCATTTGTAAATAAGCAGATCTACCCGTACTATTTGCTTTGCCATAATCTGCAACAACTTTACCAACACCATTCAAATCTGGATCAATTCTACCATAAGAAAGTAATCTAAGTAATGCAAATTTAGGATTTAAGCCTTTGTAACTAGTACCATAAACAACTATTCGTTCATCATCAAGTATATTTAATCCATAAGCAACATCATTAGTAGCTCCAATTGTCATTTTAACTATACCATCTTCATTTTCACCAAACTTACTATCTAAAGTTCCATTAGATGTTGTTCTAATAATTAAAAACATATTTCTTAAAGCCATTTGAGTATAACCACAAACAACAATTTTTCCATTTGTTTGTATTGCAACACCATAAGCAGCTTCACTTGTAGCAGTTAATCCAGTAGATAGAGCTTGAATTAATTGACCATTATCAGCAAAAGTTATATCTTTTGAACCATTAGCCAGTAACCTAGTGATTATTACATCATCATTAAATCCATTATTGCTTCTTCCAACTACAATCATTCTACCATCACTGTATAAGGCTATACCATAGGCAACATCATCATTGCTTTGAAAGTCTAAAGTAACATAACCATTAGTTCCAAAGGTTGAATCAATTACTCCATTTCTATTTAATTTTAAAATTAAAAAATCTGTAAAAATGCCGTTTTGAATGCTTCCTACTACAAAAGATTGATCATTTGAATTACTAGCAATAGCATTTATAGTAAGTCTTTTATTAAAATTAATATTTGCAATTCCATTAATACCAAAAAAAAGATCTAACTTACCATCATAATCGTATTTTGAAACTGTAATGTTTGAAATAGTTCCACTTTCGCTAGAACCAGCTAATAAAGTTGAGCCATTTCCAGTTGTAGCAATACTTCTAGCATAATTATTATATCCATTAATATTTGTAATAATCTTGCCTTTATTTCCAAAATTATCGTCTAAGTCTCCTGGACCTGAAATAGCAAAGCTAAAGTTTAATATAAATATAAGTAAGATTATCTTTTTCATAATTAATTTTTTTAAATGAAGTGAATATTAAATTTATTTAATAATATTATCGATTGACTAATGTTTTTATTGTTATTCCAAACTTCCAATTGAATTTTCAACTGCTTCCAATATATCACCAGATTTAACTAAACTCATCATTGTGTTATGGTCATTGTATAAAGGTCTATCAATATCTAAGAAATCAACCTTTTCTCTAATTTTATCAAATGCTATTTTTACACCACTACCAAACTTAAAATCTCTAAAATTAAGTGCTTGAGCTGCAGCCATTAGTTCAATCCCAATGATACCATAAGCATTCTCAATAATTTGCTCATTTTTTAATGCAGTATTCATTCCCATAGATACAAAATCTTCTTGGTCTGCAGCAGCTGGTATTGACTGAATAGATGCTGGTGAAGATAAAATCTTTTGTTCTACTATTAACATATCTGCTGTATATTGTGATAACATTAAACCACTAAACATACCAGCTTTATCTGTTAAAAATGGTGGTAAGCCTTGAGAAAGTGCAGTATTTAACATTCTGTTTAATCTACGTTCAGAAAGCACACATACCATTGTCATTGCAGCACCAACTGAATCCATTGGTAATGAAACAGGTGAACCTTGGAAATTTGCACCTGATAAAACATAATCGTCATCTGGTAAAAATATTGGATTATCTCCAACTCCATTTAGTTCAATTTCAACTTGAGTTTTAGCATATTGAACCATATCGTGAGCAGTACCTATTACTTGAGGAGTTGACCTCATTGAATAAGCATCTTGCACTTTAGTTTTAATTTTCCCAGTAACTAAGTCACTACCTTGTAAACATTTAAGTATTGCTTGACTGCTTCTAATTGAGCCAGCAAATCCTCTTAATTGATGCAATCTGATATCATAAGGTTTCATATTTGCAAGTAGAGCTTCTAAAGACATAGCAGCAGCAATTTCTGCATGCTTTAACAATCTGTTTACATCATAAATATGAAGACCACTCATAGCGGTTAATAAATTTGAGCCATTGATTGTAGCGAGTCCATCTCTTACTTCCAAACCCGGAACTGTTATCCCTGCCTTTTCGAATGCAATTTTACTTGGCATCCTTTCGCCTTGGTAAAAAGATTCGCCTTCACCCATTAAACACAATGCAGCTTGAGCCATAGGTGCTAAGTCTCCACAAGCTCCTACTGAACCTTTTTGACAAACCACTGGAGTAATTCCAGCATTCAAAATCGCTACTAAAGTTTCAGTTATATCTAATCTACAAGCAGAGTGCCCTTTAGAATGAACATTTATTCTGCCTGCTAATGCTCCTCTAACATATTCATTTCTAGCTGGTTCGCCAATACCCGCAGAATGATTATAAATCAAATATTTTTGAAAATCTTTAGTTTGTTCATCATTTAGAATTATTTCAGAAAATTCACCAATACCAGTATTTACACCATACATAGTTTCTTTTGCAAGAACTTTTCTATCAAGCATAGCTCTACATTTTAATATTTTGTTTTTTGCATTTTCTGAAATTGAAATTGTTTCATTTTTTCTTGCAATTTTAACTAAATTGTCAATTGTAAGATTGTAACCATTTAGTTCAATCATTTTTCACCATTTTTTTTGTTTTCTGTAATTTTAGAATTCTTTTTACTTGCTTCAATTAACCCATCTGAAAGCCAATTAGCAATTGCTTGTCTATTTAAATAATCTATAAATCGGTACTGATCTCTAGGATTTTGAATGTTACCTAATTCAATATATACACAAGTTGGAATAGTTTTGCGAAGCATAAATAATCCTCTTGAAGTTACAGAACCTTCATAACCTCTGCCCGGTTGTGACTTGTTATATTTTTCTTGAATTGTGCTTAACAATTGTTCAGCTAATTGTTTTCCTTCAACATTGTCTTCTTTATGATAAAAGAAAATATCAATCCTTTTATCTTCATCACGAGAATCAACGTGTATAACCAATGCTTGATGATGTTTAGTCTTTTTTTTGTTTTTTTGATACAAACTATTTAAAATTTCAGCTCTTTTTGTTAATCTTGTCTTTTGATTAATATTTATTTTTTCATTTCCATAATAAACTTCATTATATTTGTTATTTAAATACTTATCATCTCTTATTCCATCAGTTTCATCTTGAACAATCATAAATACTGTAGCACTATGCTCCATTAATTTACGTGCTAATCTAATTGTAACATCGTAAGCATATTCGTCTTCGTGTAGTTCCTTACCATCTTTATTACCTATAGCTCCTGGGTCAGGTCCGCCATGTCCAGCATCTAAATAGTAAGTATAATCAATTAATTTCTTGTCAACAATTTGAAATTTTTCATAAGTTTTGCCAAATAGTTTATTTGTTCTATTTTTAGAACCCTTAGCTTCTTTAGTTTTATCATTGGATTTTGCAGAGATTTCATTTATATTTTCATTGTCATCAATTAAAGATACAGGTACCCAAAGAATTTTATCTTTTTTATACGATTCTTCTTTTAATTTTTTTTCTAATACAGTTTTGTTATATTCAAGAATAGTTTTGGCATATTCTTTGTCGGTTTTGAGTGAACTTTGGATACTCTTACCATCATACTTTATTAATTTAATAGGTAATTTGTATTTTGAATCAATTTTAATATTATTTTTTGCATTTACTACTTCAGGATTAATCTCTTTAAACAAAGTTTCATACTCTAAATGATTGTTTAAACCATATCTTTTCAATAATAGGGTTATACCATCTCCTTTTTTAGCAATCACTTCCAAATACTCATCATTATCAATAACTAATTCTTTAGTTTCATTACTAATTTTACTCTTTTTATTTACTTTAGCAATAATATTAAAGCTACTTAAAGTAATAATAAATATAAAGAGTAAACAAGTTTTAGTATATATTTTTATAAGTTTATGATTCATTTAAAGTTTTTTTGTTCCAAATCCGTTTATTCAATTTGTATTTTAAACAACTTTGCAATTATACAATTTTTTTTTGGTTATCTTTGCAGATATACAAAAATACTAATGTATTATTAAAGTAAAAAATAGTTAGATACTTGAGTGTTTAATTGTTAATAAATAAATGTATTATAAAGATTATGAAAACAAAGAAAAACTTTTTAAAAAGACTAAATACTGGTGTAATTTTATTTGATGGTGGAATTGGAACTGAAGTTTACAACAGAGGAGTTTTTATTAATAAATGCTTTGAAGAACTAAACCTAACTAATCCTACTTTAATTCAACAAATTCATGAAGATTACAAAAAAGCTGGTGTTGATGTAATTGAAACAAATACATACGGAGCTAATTTTTATAAGTTAACTAATCATCAATTAGTTAACGAACTCTGTAAAATAAATTTTGAGGGAGCAAGATTAGCAAAGGAAGTAGCAGGTGATAATATTTATGTAGCAGGCTCGATTGGACCATTAGGAGTTAGAATTGAGCCATTAGGTGCAATTGAATTTGAAACAGCAGTGGAAAAATTTGCAGAACAAGCAAAAGCACTTTATGATGGGGGAGTTGATCTTTTTATACTTGAAACATTTGTATATCCAAATGAATTAAAAGCTGCAGTTGAAGCAGTTAAAAGGATTTGTGATTTACCAATTATTTCACAAATGACAATTGATGATGATGGGTTTTCTTTGACAGGTGCAAAACCTATTACAATGATAAAGGAACTAGAATCATTGGGTGCTGATGTAATAGGTATTAATTGTACAGTAGGACCGCAAGTAATGCTTGAATGGCTTGAAGAAGTACGAAATTTGACTAATGTTCCTATTTCGATAATGCCAAATGCTGGCAAGCCTAAAAGTATTGATGGTAGAAACATTTATCTAACATCCCCTGAATATCTTGGAGAATATGCTAAACATTTTGTTCAAGCAGGTGCAAATATAATAGGTGGGTGCTGTGGTACAAATCACGAGCATATAAAACGTATGAGAAATATGTTAGATGCTATTAAACCTGAACTTAAAAGATCTAAAATTTTAATTGCTCCTGTTAAAGAAATTGAAAATATTAATATCATTCCTAAAAACAAAAAATCAAGACTTTCAAGAAGAATGTCAGATGGTCATTTTGTTAAATTTGTTGAACTTCTTGCTCCAAGAGGTGTTTCAGCAACTAAGGAAATTGAAAAAGCAAAAGAAATGTTTCAATATGGCATAGATGTTATCAATATACCTGATGGTCCTAGAGCAAGTGCTAGGATGTCTGCAATGTCACTAGCAATTCAGATTCAAAGAGAAGTAGGTATCGAAACTGTATTACATTTTGTTTGTCGAGATAGAAATGTAATTGGAATGCAATCTGATTTAATGGGTGCATATGCTTTAGGGTTGAAAAATATTCTATCTATTACAGGTGACCCTCCCAAGTTAGGAAATTATCCAGATGCTACAGCAGTATTTGATGTTGATGCAATTGGTTTGACTAATATTATTAACAGACTTAATCATGGAATGGATATAGCTGGCAATCCTATTGGTGAGCCTACAGGTTTCTTTATTGGAGTAGGTGCCAATCCTGGTGCTGTAGATTTAGAAAATGAAATTAATAGATTAAAATGGAAAATTGATGCTGGTGCTGAGTATTTTGTAACTCAACCTATTTTTGATATAAAAGTTTTTGAGAATTTCATAAATAGAACTCATAATCTTAATGTTCCTGTAGTTGCTGGATTGTGGCCCTTGACTTCGCTAAGAAATGCAGAATTTATGAATAATGAAGTGCCTGGAGTTGATGTTCCTGAATCAATTTTAAAAAAAATGGCTAAATATGTTGATTCTAAAGAAGATAGTTTAAAAGTTGGTATAGAAATTGCAAAAGAAACATTAGAGATGATGTTACCTATGATACAAGGTGTTCAAATTTCAGCACCTTTTGGTAGAACTCAATCTGTAATTGATGTGTTTGAAGATTTTAACTTTGAAAAGTAAAACTTTTAAAGATTTTTTTTGAACATAATAATTTATTTAATAATAATTTTGGTTCAAAAATTTTAAAGTTACAATTTCATAGCAATTTAGGAAGTAAATCAATGAATTATTTAATAGTTGAAGATTCGCCAGCAATGCGTAGAGTAATTATGCGTGCAATATCAATTTTAGGTGACCACAATACTTTAGAAGCTAATGATGGGGTAGAAGCAATTGATATATTGAATAATTATGATATTGACTTTGTAATTACAGATTGGTTAATGCCCAATATGGATGGTATTGAACTTGTAAATAAAATTAGAAACGGTAAATCAAAACCTAATATTCCAATTCTAATGATAACTACTAAATCTACTAAAGATGATTTAATTCATGCCTTTCAAAATAAAGTTGATGATTATGTAGTTAAGCCAATAAATACTGAAATTATTCATAAAAAAATTAAGAGCATTATGGATAAAAAGAAAGCAATGAGTGTATAAAATGAAATTGTTTCAATAATATCAAAACAATTTTGTTAGTCAATCCTTCAAAGACTTTAATCAAATTAATCTACTTTTTAAATAAATGGAACAGAAAGTAATGTTTGTGCTCCTATAAACAAAAACATTACTTTTTTATGAATTTCTTTTACTTCTTAATTAAACCTTTTAGATATTCTAAACCATTGTTGTAAATCATATCACGATCAAATTTAAAAAATTCTGCAAGATATGGCACTTCAATATCAGGCATAATACTTTGATTACTAATTATTTCACCTAATATGTTTTTAGAATCAGTTACAGAAAGAGCTAGTCCAAAATTACCCGGGAGAATCAAGCTACCACTTTCTCCAGCAGCACCAGAGGAAGCAACACCTATTACTTTTCCTATTTTATAATCTTTTATCAAACTTAAGATAGATTCGGAATATCCAGAAGTTTTTTCATCGCATAAAAAAACAATATTTTTAGGAAGTTTTAAGTTTAGTTTTTTTATTTCACCACCTTGACCAACTCTTGAAATTAGTTTTTTATCAGGTTTAGTATAATAAAGAACACCAATATTAGAAGTTTTAATTGTAGAATCAATAAAGTATCCAAGAACAAATTCTGATGTCATAGAATTACCTCTCAAATCAAACATTAAAGCTTTTATGGTTTTATCAGTTGAAATATCAGTTAGAACTTGTTTTAATTCTTTATCTTTTGTTCTTGTCAAATCAATATAAACTATACCAGTATCTACTATTTCTACTGATGCAGGACGGTATTCAGCAATATTTTTAAATAAAGAATCTCTACTTGCCATTATATCTTGAGGTCCACCATAAGCATGTCTAACTGTAATTTTTATTTTGGATCCTTTTTTACCTGCTTTTATTTCAGCCATCATTTGAGTTCTTCTGAATTCAGCAGAAGCTCCAGAAGTTAATAATAGTTTTTCTTTTACATAAGTATTTAAAGGAATATCATTAATATGAGTGATAATATCAGCAAATCTAAATCCGCTAGTAGAATCAAAAACTTTGTGAATAATCGCTCTTGTTCCGTAATTTCTCCACAATATAGGGATTGAATAGAATTGTTCAGAACTAATCTTCCAAAGTCTAGCTTGAGCATCATTCAAAGGACCTAACATAGTACGCATAGTAACAATAAAATCTTCTTCAGTATTATCTTTTGAAGCTTTTAAAATAGATGCACTTAAAAGCGAATCAATAGTTGACTCACTCATGTTTCTTTTATCAAAATGTTTAAGTAAATTCCAGAGATGAATTACACTTCCAATTCTTGCATATCTATCATTTGCTTCAAAGTTATAACTTTTTTCATAGGGGTTAGGTTTTACAGATTTCGGAAGTGATTCTTTTTCATCAGTGTAAAGAACTAAAGGAAAACTTAAATAAAGACTTTTTCCAATTTGGGCATTATATACTTCACCTAATTTCGGATACTTTTTATAAGATGCATAATCTGATTTAATTTGAAGACTTTTTTGACCTTCAAAGTGCTCACTATTGACAATTGTTACATTATAACCAGCTTTTTCAACACTTTGAGGAACTTTCCAACCTTTACCAATTGAACCTAAATTATAATCTTCAAACCCATTGTTGCTAATTATAGTTTGCTTTCCATTATCTTCAATTATATATTCAAGATTATCAAAATTTGCTTGACCATCACCCATAAAAATCAAACCAACTCTAATATTTTTTGCATCTTGTGGAATCTTGATTGAATTTGAATATACTTTCCAATTACTATCTATAGCTACATTTTTCATAGTTGCATAGATATCTTTTTCACTACTATTAGTATCTTCTCTATCAATTCTTAACCAAATTTGAGCATTTCCATCCAAACCGAGTGGATTTACTTTAATATTAGCATTTACAATAAATGTTTTACCCAAAACTTCTTTAGCATCGAAAAGCTGGTACATAGCAGCTTCTCTAGGTTTTTGAGGCATATAAATATTGTTAATCTGACTTGAGAAAAAACCATTTTTACTACGGTTATAAATCCCATTATGAAGCCAAGCTACAGCAGAATTTGTAGTTGCTTCTTTTGGCTTTTCATATTTGGCTATTTGACCATTATTTGAAAAGATAGCACTAGGTGCAATTGGATTAAAAGTTTTTTTCAATCCATCAAGTATTTCAATGTCATTTTTTGCATTTGATATATTTTTTATGCCATTATAGAGTAGGTTTTCAGAATTAGCATCTTCAATACCATCACTAGGATGAAAAAAAGCTAAATATCCATAAGCTTTAGCAAATATTTTTAGATTTTCAAGTTCATCATAGGTTAGATCCTTAGGAGGTTCAATTTTATTATCTGATGTATTAACTATCTCAAGTTTGCAATCATCAAGCCAAACATTTCCTTTTTCAAAAAGTAATATTCCAAAATTTAATCTCTCAGCAGTCATACTAACATCATATTCAAATGAATACGAATTCCAATCATAATGAACTACTGGTTTATCTTCTAG